>NZ_LXJQ01000031.1:0-70269 GCF_001728925.1 Pseudomonas sp. 1D4 | reverse complement strand
CAGCAGATCAAACGCCGCGAATCCGCAACCACTCCGGAACCGCACCCCATTTCAAACACTTAACTCATTGATTTTCAAGGATTTTTCGTTGTCCGCCGTGGGAGTGGTGCGCATTATAGAGACCTCAGCCACGGCGTCAACACCTATTTTCAATCTGCAGTTGAACCATGCTTTTGAGACGGGTTCCGCGTTCCCGAAACTCCACGCCTCACCGGTTGAACCTGGGGCTCTGCGGGGAATCAGACTCTGCTCAAGCCCGTGGCAGACAACCCCGCCACCCGCTGTCCAATTACAAGAGGAAGAGCCGTGCAGGAACTGAACATCAAGGTTGGTGACCATCTCGACCTGGGCGAAGGTGTCGTAGTCCGTGTTGTCGCAGCACAGGGATCGCAGATCAAACTGGGCATCGTCGCGCCCAAGCATGTAGCCGTCCACCGTGAAGAGATCTACAAGCGCATCAACCCGGACCACCGGGTAGCACGCGCCTGCTGAAGCATTACCCCCTCAGCCGCAGCGGATCGACCATCCCTGCGGCGATCGCCATCCCAACCAGGTCCGGCAGGCACTCTGCCCGCATCCGCTTCATCACCCTGGCGCGATAGAGATCGACAGTCTTCACACTAATAGAGAGCTGCTCGGCCACCTCCCGATTGGTGTAGCCCTTCACCAACGGCAGGAACACATCCCGCTCCCGAGGCGTCAGGCTGTCCAAGCGCTCCTGCAGATCCCCCTGACCAAGATTGCGAGCCCGCGCCGAGCGATTCAACGCCTCCTGCACGCTGTCCAGCAGCAACTGCTCGTTGTAGGGCTTCTCGATGAAGTCCTGCGCCCCCGCCTTGAAAGCCCGCACCACAATCGGCACATCCGCGTGACCACTGACAAAGATCACCGGCAGATCGATCCCCCGCGCCCGCAGCTCCTCCTGCACGTTCAGCCCGCCCATCCCGGGCATGCGCACGTCCAGCAACACACAGGCATCCGCCGTTGGCTCGCACGCCTCCAGGAAGGCCTTGCCACTGGTGAACGGCAGCGCCGCCAGCCCCACCGACTCCAGCAGCCAGACCGTGGAATCGAGCATCCCCTGGTCGTCATCTACCACATAGACCACCTGGCGGGCGCTTGTCGTCATCCTTACTACTCCATTCTTGTGATTGTCAGTGCAGCGGCAGGCGGCAACGCATGCGCAACCCGCCCTCCTCCATCGGCTCGCCTTCCAGCGAGCCCCCGAACCCCTCGATGATGCTGCGACTCATCGACAGCCCCAGCCCCAGCCCTTCCGGCTTGCTGGTATAGAAAGGCGTGAAGATGCGCTCCAGCGCCACGGCATCGAGCCCCGGCCCCTCATCGAGCACTTCCACATCAATACCGGCACCCGGCATCAACCGAGCGCTGATCACCACCCGTGAAACCGCCTGCGGATTCGCCTCATGATTAGCCTCGATGGCATTGCGCAACAGGTTCAACAGCACCTGCTCCAGCAGCACCCGATCCGCGAAGACTGATGGCAGCCCCACGGGCAATCGCTCCTCGATCACCACCTGCGCCGCCCCCGCCTCCCAGGCGCAGAGCCGGACCGCCTCGCGCGCCACCTCCGCCACATCCAGCGCCTGCATGCGCCGCTGCCCCTTGCGCAAAAATGCACGCAGCCGCTTGATCACCTCCGACGCGTGCTCCGCATGCTCGGCAATGCGCTCCAGTCCCTGGGCCACCCGCTCAGCCGCCTGGGGGTTGCTGCCCAGGCTTTGCAGATAGCGCTGGCTGGCGCCCACGTAATTCATCACTGCCGCCAACGGCTGGTTGATCTCATGGGCGATACCCGAGGCCAACTCGCCCAGGGTCACCAGGCGTGCCGTATGGGCCAGCTCATCCTGATGGCGACGCTGCTGGGCTTCGCGCAGCTCCCGCTCGCTCATGTCCCGCGCCACCAGCGAGTAATAACGCTCGCCCCCGGCTGCCCGATGCGCCAACAGCACCAGCGAGACCGGCAACGACCCACTGCCATCCAGCGCACACAGACGCGCCTCGGCGCTCCACACCCCCACGCGCTCGGCCTGTGCCTGCCCCGCCTGCAACCGCGCCAGATCGTCAGTCGAGAACAACGCCGCCAGCGACGGCAACCCCAGCCCTTCCCCCAACCCCAGCGCACGACAGGCAGCCGGATTGAGGTCCGTGACCTGCCCCAGCGCATCGAAGAACAGCACCGGATCGGTATTGGCCTCCACCACCTCGGCCAGGCGGCGCTTGTGCTCCTCGGCCTGTACCCGCGCCGTGATATCCCGGGACACGCTCACCACCTCCACCACCGCCCCCGTATAGGTCTCACGGATCGCCCGGCACGCCGTCTCGAACCACAGGTAATGCCCTGCGCGGTGACGGATTCGGTAGGTCATGGTGTGGTAGCCATCGGTCTCCAATGCATCCCGCGCACGCTGGATCAACGGCATCAGGTCCTGCGCATGGAACAGCCCCTGCGCCAACACCCCGCGCAACTCCTCCGGCCAGAAACCCAACAGCGTCCAGGATGCCGGCGATGCATCAAGGAAGCGCCCTTCCGGCGTGTGCCGCGAAATCAGATCCGTGGTGTTCTCCGTGATCAGCCGATACAGACGCCGCGCCTGCGCCGCCTCGCGCTCGGCCAGCAGCGGCCGGGTCGCATCGCGACAGCGCCCCAGCACCCGCTGGTTCTCGGGGTCGGGCACGAAGGTCCAGAGCAGGATGCGCCCATCACACTGCGCCTCCACCTCCTCAACGGCCCTGCACTGCGCCAGGCACGCCCGCACCAGCGCCACATGATTGACCGGCAGGAAGCGCAGCACCGCACCCGGCGGCTGCTCCGCCAGCACGGCCAACAGCGCCGCGTTCAGTTCCAGCGGAACCCCCTCCGCGTCCAGCAGCAGGCTCGGCTGAGGATCGTGGCCCAGCAATGGCGAAGCCCGCATCAGGCCTGCCGACTGCGCCAGCACCGTCGACAGCAGCTCCTCCACCGTCCCCAGCCACTCCAGCCCCACCCCCGGATGTACCTCCACCAGCAGCAGGCCCGGCTGATCGGCCTCCAGCGCCAGGTCGAACACCTGGCCATGGCTGACCCCCGCACGTCGCAGGCGCCCCGCCAACCAGCAGTCCACGCTGCGCACCGCCGACAGGCTCAGGCGCCCCAGCGCCTTCACTCGCTCGAACAGACGGGCATCGCTTGCCCCCAGCGGGTCCCCCTGCCCTGGCGGCAAGTGCTGCCCGCTCCCCTCGTGGGTGTAGATCCCGGCACCCGCCTGCCACACCAGGTAATGGGCCTGGCGCACCTCCGGGTAACCACGTAGCGCCCGGCATAACGCATCCGCCCGCGCAGACACCGCCACACCCTCGCGTTGCAGGCGCAGCCAAGTGTGCAGACGGACAGGGTTGCGGCTCATGGGACGACAGGCTCCAGGGCAAAAACGGCGACAGCCTAGCAGCGCTCGAAGCCTTGGCCTCTACGCCTTAGGTATAAAACGAAACAATATAGTAGATACACGATACTACTCAGGTATTAATTCCATACCCAATAGGAAACGATATATAAATGACCCCGAACGATCCCGGACCCAGGTCAAAAACGACACGCCCGGGGCACAAGAGCTAACAATCAGCCACCGGGTAATCCGCATGTCGATCTATGAACAGGGCCTCGCCCCTGCTGCCGTGAACCATATCGCCCTCAGCCCGCTGAGCTTCATCGAGCGGACTGCCAGCATCTACCCCCACTACCCCGCCGTCGTCCATGGCGCCATCCGCCGCAACTGGGCAGAGACCTACGCTCGCTGCCGCCGACTGGCCTCGGCGCTGGCCGGGCGCGGCATCGGCAAGGGCGACACCGTCGCCGTGATGCTGCCCAACATCCCGCAGATGCTCGAAGCGCATTTCGGCGTTCCCATGATCGGCGCCGTCCTCAACACCCTCAACGTGCGCCTCGACGCCGAAGCCATCGCCTTCATGCTGCAGCACGGTGAAGCCAAGGTCCTGATCACCGACCGCGAATTCTTCGACGTCATCCACGCCGCCGTCGGCATGCTCGACCACCCGCCTCTGCTGGTGGACGTCAACGACCCCGAATACGGCGAAGGCCAGGCCATCAGCGAACTGGACTACGAAGCACTGCTGGCCGAAGGCGACCCCGAGTTCGCCTGGCAATGGCCGGAAGGTGAATGGCAAGCCATCTCCCTCAACTACACCTCCGGCACCACCGGCAACCCCAAGGGCGTCGTCTACCACCACCGCGGCGCGTTCCTCAACGCCCTCGGCAACCAGATGACCTGGGGCCTCGGCCACCACCCCGTCTACCTCTGGACCCTGCCGATGTTCCACTGCAACGGCTGGTGCTACCCCTGGACCATCACCGCCCTCGCCGGCGTCCACGTCTTCCTGCGTCGGGTCGACCCGCAACGCATCCTCACCCTCATCCGCGACGAGCAGGTCACCCACCTGTGCGGCGCCCCCATCGTCCTCAACGCCCTGGTGAACATGCCGCCGGAAGCCAAGGCCGCCATCGACCACCCGGTGCACGCCATGGTCGCCGGCGCCGCCCCGCCGGCCAAGGTCATCGGCGCCGTCGAGGAGATGGGCATCCGCGTCACCCATGTCTATGGCCTTACCGAGGTCTATGGCCCGGTCACCGTCTGTGCCTGGCACGGCGAATGGGACGAACTGCCCCTGGAGGAACGTGCCCGCATCAAGGCCCGCCAGGGCGTGCGCTACCCCACCCTCGAAGGCGTCATGGTCGCCGACCCCAAGACCCTCGAACCGACCCCGCGCGACGGCGAAACCATTGGCGAGATCTTCCTGCGCGGCAACACCGTCATGAAGGGCTACCTGAAGAACCCCACCGCCACCACCGAAGCCTTCAGCGGCGGCTGGTTCCACACCGGCGACCTCGGCGTCTGGCACCCCGACGGCTACGTCGAGATCAAGGACCGCCTCAAGGACATCATCATCTCCGGCGGCGAGAACATCTCCACCATCGAACTGGAAGGCGTCCTCTACCGCCACCCCGCCGTACTGGAAGCCGCCGTGGTCGCCCGCCCGGACGAGAAGTGGGGCGAAACCCCCTGTGCCTTCGTCACCCTCAAGGCCGACCACCAGTCCGTCCGCGAGAGCGACATCATCGCCTTCTGCCGCGACCACCTCGCCGGCTTCAAGGTCCCGCGCACCGTGGTCTTCACCACCCTGCCGAAAACCTCCACCGGCAAGATCCAGAAGTACGTCCTGCGCGACATGGCCAAGGCCCTCTGAGCCAAACCCCGCGCCCCCCCGAGAAAGGCCGCCCACCCGGGCGGCCCCGTCACGCCGAGAGAACACCGATGCCCGAGTACAACGCCCCCCTGCGCGACCTGCGCTTCGTCCTGCATGAACTGTTCGAAGCGCCGCGCCTCTGGGCCCGCCTGCCGGCCCTGGCCGAAACCGTGGATAGCGATACCGCCGACGCCATCCTCGAAGAGGCCACCAAAGTCACCGGCGGCCTGATCGCACCGCTCAACCGCAGCGGCGACGAAGAAGGCGCACAGTGGATCGACGGCCAGGTCATCACCCCAGCCGGTTTCAAGGCCGCCTACGCCACCTATATAGAAGGAGGCTGGGTCGGCCTCTCCGGCAACCCGCAATACGGCGGCATGGGCATGCCCAAGATGCTCGCCGTGCAGTTCGAGGAAATGCTCTACGCCGCCAACTCCAGCTTCGCCCTCTACTCCGCCCTCAGCGCCGGCGCCTGCCTCGCCATCGACGCCCACGCCAGCACCGAACTCAAGCAGGCCTACCTGCCCAACCTGTACGCCGGCACCTGGGCCGGCTCCATGTGCCTCACCGAGCCACACGCCGGCACCGACCTCGGCATCATCCGCACCAAGGCCGAACCCCAGGCGGACGGCAGCTACCGCATCACCGGCACCAAGATCTTCATCACTGGCGGCGAGCAGGACCTCACCGAGAACATCATCCACCTCGTCCTCGCCAAACTCCCCGACGCCCCCGCCGGCCCCAAGGGCATCTCCCTGTTCCTCGTGCCCAAGGTCCTGGTGAACGCAGACGGCAGCCTCGTCCAGCCCAACGCACTCTCCTGCGGCTCCATCGAACACAAGATGGGCATCAAGGCCTCCGCCACCTGCGTGATGAACTTCGACGGCGCCACCGGCTACCTCATCGGCGACGCCAACAAAGGCCTCGCTGCCATGTTCACGATGATGAACTACGAGCGCCTCTCCATCGGCATCCAGGGCATCGGCTGCGCCGACGCCTCCTACCAGAGCGCCGTCGCCTACGCCCGCGAACGCCTGCAGAGCCGCGCCCCCACCGGCCCCCAGGCCCAGCACAAGGTGGCCGACCCGATCCTCGTCCACCCCGACGTGCGCCGCATGCTGCTCACCATGAAAGCCCTCACCGAAGGCGGCCGCGCCTTCGCCTGCTACGTCGGCCAGCAACTCGACCTCGCCAAGTTCAGTGACGACGCCGACGAACGCCAAGCAGCCGAAGCCCTGGTCGCCCTGCTCACCCCTGTCGCCAAGGCCTTCTTCACCGACACCGGCCTGGAAAGCACCGTCCACGGCCAGCAGATATTCGGCGGCCACGGCTACATCCGCGAATGGGGCCAGGAGCAACGGGTACGCGACGTCCGCATCGCCCAGATCTACGAAGGCACCAACGGCATCCAGGCCCTCGACCTGCTCGGCCGCAAGGTCGTCGCCAATGGCGGCACCAGCCTGCGCCGCTTCACTGCCGAGATCCGCCGCTACGCCGCGGAAGACGTCCCCCACCGCGCCGCCCTGCTCGACGCCGTCGACCGCCTGGAGCGCACCACCACCCGCGTGCTGGAACAGGCCGCCAGCGACCCCAACGCCATCGGCGCCGCCTCCGTCGACTACCTGCACCTGTTCGGCTACGTCGCCTATGCCTGGCTCTGGTCCCGCATGGCCCGCATCGCCAGCGAGCGCCAACCCCAGGACCCGGCCTTCTACAGCGCCAAGCAGGCCACCGCCACCTTCTACTTCGAACGCCTGCTGCCCCGCACCCTCAGCCTCGAAGCCAGCATCCTCGCCGGCAGCCGCACCCTCTACGGCATCACCGCCGAGCAGTTCTGACCCCTTAGCGTGACGCGGCCCCGTCCTGGGTGTCCGCGTTTTTTATTCAGGCCAGACGCCACCATCGGACTGGTCAGCTGAAAATGGAAACGGGCCCCAAGGGCCCGTCTCCCATTACTCGTTACACGCCGCTTCAGTCTCGAGTGGCACCTCTGAGGTCTTCCAGCACCTCCCTGCTGGATATCGGGATACCTCTCACCGGCAGAGGCTCTTGAAAACGAGCCGATCGCCAGATGCGTCGCTCTCCGCTCCAGGTATGAAGGACCTCGCCACTGTCCCAGTACAGGCGCTCCAGCAACGCCTCAAACTCCTGCAACCATTCCGGATCGTAGATGTAGAACTCCTTGTAGAAAGCTGCGAAATGGATCAGATGTCCGTAATAGCAATGACCGCGGGAGTTCGGCAGAAAACTGAACATGGAGCGGATCAGATAAGCGCCACATTCCGGCAACTGTGAAAGCACTTCACGATTGTGTTGAACCGCTTCGAGCTCACGCGCGAAGCAATGGATGTAGCCCGAAAGAATGCTCGACATACCTTCCCCCCAGATGCTTGAGCGGGAAAAGATACCAACACCCCCTCCGAATAGTCAGCGCGCGTTGAACTGGATTCCCTGGTAGCAACCCGCGCCAAACGAGCAACACCTTTCCCCTCCCCGTGCATGGTTTGGCCATTTCACGACTTCAAACCGAACAAGCTGACGTGCGGCACCCGGCGCAATGGCAGCCGATGGCAAGAATCCGAGGCGCCAGATCACAAGACGCGGACGTATCCAGCAGCCACCCTCCACACCAGGCTTACCTCATAACAACAACGGAGCGGTCATGACTGACACTAGCACTTCCCCGGGCCAATTGCGCCCAAACGCCGTGGGCATCTGGAGCATCGTTTTCTTCGTCATCGCCACCAACGGGCCACTGACAGGCCTGGTCGGCGTGGTGCCCACAGCAATTCTCATGGGCAATGGCATCGGGTTGCCAAATGCCTTTCTTCTCGCAGGGCTGGTCTACCTGCTGTTCAGCGTGGGGTTCGTGGCCATGGGGCGCTACGTAAGGAATGCCGGGGCCTTCTATGCCTATGTTTCCCACGGGCTCGGGCGCCCGGTGGGCTGTGCAGCTGCCTTCCTGGCACTCGCGGGTTACACCGGCCTGCAAATCGCCTGCTACGGGCTGATCGGGTTCTTCGCTGCTGAATCGCTCAATGCCCTTCAAGTGATCACGGTGCAATGGTGGCAGGTTGCGTTGGGTGTCACCCTGCTCGCCCATGTTGCCGGCCAGCGCAACATCGCCTTCAACGGCAAGTTGCTGGGCGGCCTCATGCTCGCCGAGATGGCCGTCATCGCCCTCCTGGACATGGCCATCGTGCTCATGGCGGACAAACCCGAGGGCTTCACGATGGCGCCCTTCACGCCTGAGCAGGTCTTTACCCCGGGCCTGGGGGCAGCATTCGTATTCGTCGCCGGCGCCTTCATGGGCTTCGAGACCACGGCGATCTACGCCGAGGAGGCACGCAACCCGCAGCGCTCCGTGCCCATAGCCACCTACGTTTCCGTCTCGCTGATCATGCTGTTCTTCGTGGTCTCCAGCTGGCTGCTGATCGTCACGAACGGGCCGGAAAGGACATTGCAGTTGCTTGCGCAGAACCCTGGCGGAATCTGGCTAGACCTGGCCGACCAATTGGTCGGCGCCTGGCTGAGCCACCTCATCACCCTGCTGCTGATCACCAGTCTGTTCGCCGTCATCCTCAGCTTCCACAACACGCTATCCCGCTACCTGTTCGCTCTCGGCAGGGAGGGCGTCCTCTGGCGTGCATTCGCCAAGACCCACCCTCATCAGGACACGCCCTACGTCGCCAGCACCGTGCAGACCGGCTCCGCCATCGCCATCCTGCTGCTCTGCGCGCTCGCCGATGCAGATCCGATGACACAGGTGCTGCCACTGGGCAGCGCACCAGCCTCCATTGGCGTGCTGGCCGTACAGGTACTGACCTGCGTTGCCGTGGTCGCCTTCTTCGCGCGAGCCAAGCGCCATACCTCGCCCTGGCAGCGCCTTGTCGCTCCATTGGCATCTATTGCCGGCCTGCTCACCGGACTGGTGGTGATCATCCAGCACATGGAGATGCTTACCGGCAGTTCGTCACCAGCCCTCAACGCCGCTATTCCCTGTGGGATGCTGCTGGTCGGTCTGGCCGGGCTGGCCGTGGCCTATCGCCTGCGCTGGCGATTCCCTGAGCGCTACGCCAATCTCACCCGGCTACTGGACGAAGCCTGAGCCTCCAGCCCCTCCCGAGGAGCTTGCCTCGATGACAAACTCACCCGACCGCGCCTGGGAGCAGGCGCTCCAGGATTCCTGCGGCCCCTTCCAGGTGGCCTGGCGTAGGCCGTATGCCCGAGGCATCGGGTACATACGCGGGCGTGCTACCCAGGGCATCGGCGTTCATGACATCCACACCGACGCCGGCTCCATTCACAAGCAGCGGCAGTCAGTGGACTGGGCCGACGACCCGCACTGCTTCCTCGTGCTGCAGCAACGCGGCGGCTGCCACATGAACCTCCAGGCCCAACGGCTGGAGCTCCAGCCCGGCAGCCTGGTGCTGATGGACCCAGCCGGTGACTGCAGCATCGAACCTGCTGGGCTCATCCAGCACCTGTCCACAACCCTGGATCGCCAGTTGGTCACCCAAGCATTGCGACACACACGGCATTACTCCGGCCGCCTCTACACCGAAAGCACCACAGGCCGGGCACTACTGAGATGGATACAACTGCTCGCCACCCCAGAGCACAACGGGTTCGGACAGGAAGAAGGCCTTGCTATCCAGGAGTCGCTCATCGCCCTTCTGACCCCGTGCCTGAAGGGCGATACGACGGATACGAAGGGCGCCGTGCTGCTGGCTGAACCCACACTCCGACTCCATGCCGAATCCCTGGTCAAAGAGTTCATCCAGCTCCCCGAGCTCTGCCCGGCCTTCATCGCCCAGCGACTCGGTGTTTCCCAGCGCAGCCTCTATCGCACCTTTGAACAGGGCGGCAGCAGCCTCTGCGAGATGATCAAGGCCACCCGCATCGCACGGAGTGCTGATGACCTAGCCAACCCACGGCAAGCCCACCAGAGCATCACCAGCATTTCGATGCGCTGGGGCTTTTCCGACGCGGCCTACTTCTGCCGCGTCTTCAAGCAGCACTTCGGCATGAGTCCCAGTGAATACCGCCGCAATGCCATCGCCCCGTCAGTACCCTGAGGCCGTGCCTGGCCAGTCCCACTAGCCAACTGCGTCCCCCTATCACCCCCTCGGCCACACCACCGGAAACAACCGGTGCACCATCGGCGCGCCGGGCGGTAGTTCGTCGGCGAGGCCGGGGAACTCCGGGGAGGTTTTCCAGGGTCGGGGGGCATGGACCATGTCTTCGCCGAGAAAACGCAGGGAAAAGGCGCGGCGCCGATGCGGGCCGTCGACGCCGCCGGAGGCGTGCAGGGTGAGCATGTGGAAGAACACCGCATCGCCCGGTTCCAGGGCCCAGCCGATGATGGGCCAGCGGCTGCGATCGGCCTCGATGTCCGGCAGGTCCGCCAGGCTGCCCTCGGGGAACCAGCGGGCCTGGTTGTCGAGGAAGGTGCGCGGCATCAGCCAGGGGCCCAGGTGGGAGCCGGCGATGAACTCCAGGGTGGAGGCCCGCGCCACCGGGTCCACCGGCATCCACATGCTGCAGTTCTGCCGGCCTTCGACGTTGTAGTAGGGCTGGTCCTGGTGCCAGGGGGTGGGCTGGCGGGTGTTGGGCTCCTTCACCAGCAGGTGGTCGTGATAGAGCCGGGCCGTGGAGCTGCCCATCAACTGCGCGACGACCGAGCCCACGCGGCTCTCGAAGATGAACTGGCAGTAGGCATCGAATTCCCGCCAGTTGCAGAAGTCCTCGAAGAACCATCCGGGGTCGTCAGGCCGGCTGGCCACCTTGGCCCGCGCGCTGGGGTTGGCGAGGTTGTGCTCGATGCCCAGCTCCAGCAGCGCCACCTCGTCCGGGGTGAACAACTGGCGGATGCAGACCGCACCGTCGCGCTGGAAATCCTCGATCAGTTCGGCAGTCAGTTCGAATTCGTAGGCGTGTCGGCTCATGGCGTTCTCCTTTGCATTGATCCGTTCAGGAAGGCTCGGGCTCGCCCGGTACGTCCTCGCCCGGCCGCACCCACAAACCGTAGGCGAGGCTGAGCAGCACGAGCCAGGCGGCGCCGATGCCGAGGGCGGTGCGGGTGTCGGGGAAGCTCGCCATCACGGCGAAGATGAACAGCATGAAGGCGATCGCCAGGTACTGGCCCCAGGGCCAGAACGGCACCGGGAAGTGCAGCGCCACCACCTCTTCGGCATCCAGTGTGCGGCGCATGGCCACTTGGGCCATGAGAATCATCAGCCACACCCAGACCACGGCAAAGGTGACCAGGGAGGCGAACAGCAGGAACAGCTCATGGGGCAGCAGGTAGTTGAGCAGCACGCCCAGCAGCAGCGCCAGGGTCATCACCAGCACCGTCATCCAGGGCACTCCGGCCGCCGAGAGCCGTGCAAAGGCCGCCGGTGCCTGGCCATTGCCCGCCATGCCGTAGAGCATGCGGCCGGTGCAGAAGATGTCGCTGTTGATGGCGGAGATGGCGGCCGAGATCACAACCAGGTTGAGCAGGCTGGCAGCCGAGTTGATGCCCAGCCCGCTGAATATCTGCACGAAGGGGCTGCCCTGGGTGCCAATTCGCGACCAGGGCCAGATGACCATGAGGATGAGCAAGGTGAGCACGTAGAACAGCAGGATGCGCAGAGGCACTGAGTTGATGGCCTTGGGAATCATCCGCTGCGGGTCCCTGGCTTCGCCGGCGGTGATACCGATCACCTCGATGCCGCCGAAGGCGAAGATGACGATGGTGAAGGAAGCCACCATGCCACTGAGCCCATTGGGGAAGAAACCACCATGGTTCCAGAGGTTGGCCAAGCCCATTACCTCACCATCGCCGCCCAGGCGGTAGCCGGTCGCCAACACACCAACACCGGCGAGGATCATGGCGACGATGGCCACCACCTTGAGCAACGACAGCCAGAACTCCAGTTCGCCGAAAAACCGCACGCGGCAGAGGTTGAGGCCGGCGATGACGAAGACGATGCCAAGCACCCAGATCCAGCGCGGCGTATCCGGGAACCACAGGCCCATGTAGATCCCGAAGGCGGTCACGTCCGCCAGGCACACCATCAGCATCGAGAAAGCATAGGTCCACCCGGTGAGAAAGCCCCAGTAACGCCCCAGGTACCGGCTGGCGTAGTGGCCGAAGGAGCCGGCCACCGGGGTGCGCACTGCCATCTCGCCCAGGGCGCGCATCATCAGATAGATGGCCGCCCCGGCGATGAGGTAGGCCAGCAGCACCGATGGACCGGCGCGCTGGATAGCGGCGGCCGAGCCGTAGAACAGGCCGGTACCGATGGCCGAACCCAGTGCCATGAAACGAATGTGCCGGGCGGTCAGGCCACGGCGCAGGGTGGAGTGCTCCATTTGCGTCGCCTCTCTTGTTGTTGTGATCGCTACACACCCGGGCCGCCATTGACGACTCCGTGCACGCAGGGCGTGCCGGCTCCCGACCGGCCTAGGACTGGCGCCACCTCCAGGGCTGCGCCCCCACGAAACGGGTCACCTGCTTGGGTGCCAGGTAGTTCTGCAGGCCCCAGGGGCCGCGCTGGCGACCATTGCCACTGAGCCGGTTACCGCCCCAGGGCGCCTGGATGAAGCCGGCATGGGCGCAGTTGAGCCAGACCACCCCGGCCCGCAGCCGCTGGCTCATCCAGTCCGCGCGAGCGGGGTCACCCGTGACGACCGCCGCCGCCAGCCCGTAGATGGTGTCGTTGGCCAGGGCCAGTGCCTCCTCCTCGTTGCGGAAGCGCTTCACACTCAACACCGGCCCCAGGCATTCGTGCCGCCACAGCGGGCTGGCCACATCCGGCTCGGCGAACACCGCCGGCTGGATGAAATAGCCACGCCCCAGGAGCGAGGGGCGCAGGCCGCCGTAGAGCAGGCGAGCGTCCTGCTGGCCCTGGGCAATGAGGCTGATCATCCGGTGCAGATGACGAAGCCCGGCCAAGGGCCCGATCTGCACGCCCGGCTCCATCCCCGGCCCCACACGCAGGGCCTGGGTGCGGGCCACCAGGCATTCCAGCAGCGGCTCGAACAGCGCCTCCTGCACCAGCAGCCGCGACAGTGCGCTGCTGGTCTGCCCCTGGTTCCAGAACGCGCCGTACAGGGCCCACTCCACGGCCGTCTCGATGTCGGCGTCGTCGAACACGATGAGCGAGGACTTGCCGCCCAGCTCCAGGCTCACCGGCTTGATGTCCGGCGCCGCACTGGCCATCACCTGGGCGCCGTTGGCCAGGCTGCCCGCGAATGTCACCTTGTCCACTTCCGGGTGCTGCACCAGTACGGGTCCCAACTCCGCGCCGTAACCCAGCAGTACGTTGAGCACGCCGGAAGGCAGCCCGGCCAGATCGGCTGAACGCGCCAGCTCCAGGGTGGAGAGCGGCGTCAGCGAGGACGGCTTGATCACGCAGGTTGCCCCTGCCGCCAGCGCCGGTGCCACGCACCAGGCCGCTGCCAACAGCGGGAAGGTGAAGGGGGTGAACAGCGCCACGACGCCTACCGGTTCGTGCATCACGCGGCACTCGAAACGTGGGTCGTCGATCTCCAGCGCCAAGCCCTGGCGCTCATCCAGCGCCCGCGCCAGGCCCGCGTAATAGCGGAAGCAGGCGGTGGCATCGACCACGTCCTGCAAGGCATCCGGGTAGGGCTTGCCGTGGTCCTGCACCTCCAGCAGGGCCAAGGCCTCGGCACGGGCAGCCAGGTCGTCGGCAATGCCGTCCAGCAGGGCGCCACGCTCGCGCCCGCTGGTGAAACGCCAGCGGCTGTCGAAGGCCCGCCGTGCGGCACATACGGCCTGGTCCACTTCTCGCGGGCCAGCCATCACCAGCGTCTGGATCGGTGCCTCCGTGGCCGGGTCCACGCTGGTGAAACGGCGGCAGGCAGCCGGAGCCAGCCAGCGGCCATCGATGTAGAGCATTCCCGTACCCATGGTTCTCCCTCGTCAATGCCGCCCATCCAGGGTGGCATACAAACCGCTGCACATATGCCACACCAGACCTGCACCTCTGGCGACGCTACCCCGCCGGCCCTATCGCCACCGTGCCGAGCGGCGAGGCGCAACACATCAAGGTCGCACCATTGCCAATGCCGCCGCGCGACGCGAGCCCATCACCCCGAGCGCCAGGCTGGCCACCAGCACCGGCACGACAATTCACAGGAAGAACCCCTGCAGGCTGCCCGTCCAGACGAACAGCCAAGCCCCCAGCATCGACCCGACGATGGACCCGGCCCGGCAGGCGGACAGCGCCCAGCTCACCCCCGTCACCCGCGCGCTGACCGAGTACAGGGGGGCGGCGACGATGCTCAGGTTGGCCAGCAGCCCGCTGAGCCCGAAGCCGGCGATGAACACCATCGCCATCAATTGCGTCGCGCTGCCCAGTTGGGTGCCGATCAGCCCCAGCGCCACGGCCGAGAACGCTGCCTGCAGCGGCAGCACCCAGCGTGGTCCTACCCGGTCCAGCAGCAGTGCCATGACGATGCTGCCCAGCACCCCGCCCATGGGAATCATCGACGCCACGTGAGCCGACTCGCTCGGTCCGTAGCCGCTGGAGCGCAGGATGGTGGGAAGCCAGTTGGTCAGCAGGTAGAACACGAACAAGCCGCAGAAGAAGGTCAGCCACAGCATCAATGTGCGCAGCGCCTGGCCCTCCTCGAACAAGGTGGAGACCGGCGAGCTCGGTTGTTCGGGCAGATCTCCTATCAGGTGAGCCGGGCACGGCAAGGGACACACTAACAACGCACGCGCACACAGCGGTACGACTTGGACAGTAGCCAGCTTCGGGCACCGCTGTAAGCCTTGCCTCGGCAGACCACACCGCGTTTCGCGCTAAGGCCACCAAAGGCGCACAGCAAGGCGCCGCCCCGTGCAAAGTGGGAATGGGGAGGACAATCGGAGCTGTAGAACCCGGTGCTGCCATGGCGCGGTAGGCACTGCATAGGTGTCGGGGCCGCAGGGCCGGATACCGGGAGTCGCCAACCCCTCCATCAGCCCATTGAGGAACAACCCCAGCAGTTGCACCTGGCTGGTGACTCTCAGGCTCTCGTGCTCGTGCAGGAACACCAACTGCTGATCCGGCGGCACCACTTCCATAAGCTACGTAGCCCAGCACGCAGCTGCGGCTCGTCAGCGGGGCGGGTGAGATCGATCACTTCCGCTAACAAGGGAAAGGACGGAACGGCTGCCTTCGTGCTTGAAATGCTGAGGCTCCGCGCCGACAAGAGCCTCATGTGGAAAGCACCCTCAACGAAGGCGATGCAGTCATCGTGGATTGCAGCATGAAAGTTTTTGCTGGAGACGGTGTCTACCTCGTCGCCTGGACCAACCGCACCGTCATGCGTCGTCTGCTTTTGGCAGGGAGTGAGTAACTGAAGCGCATCGCAGACAACACCAGGCACACGCCGAGGGCCAGGGCACTCGGGGACGTGATGGTGCACACCAAAGCCCTGGTGAACATGCGGCTGTAAGCGCTCTGAGCAAGACAACCTGGCCGGTAGGGTGGGCTTCAGCCCACCGGCAGCCATCGAACATCCGCCCGTGCCCCTCCAGCACCAGTACTCAGCTCAAAAACGTCCGTCCTCGATTGCCGGCAAGATCAGTTCCCGCACGAAGGAAGCCGCTGACAGCCGCAGCAGCGCGTTGACCATGGTGACCACATCGTGCACAGGCACTAGTTGCCCCTCCCCTCGCGCGGCCGCCTCTTCCATTGGCACAACCAGTGGGTCGTCAGTGTTCAGGTAACCCAACTGCAGCACCGTCACCGCCAGCCGCTGGTCGCGAAAGCCCTCGCGCAACGCATCGGCCATCCCGTTCAACGCGAACTTGGAGGCACCGAACGCTACCTCGGGCCGCCCGCTGCGGTGCAGGGCGGAGGTGGAGCCGGTGAGGATAAGCTGTGGCCTGGCAGAGCCGAGCAACCTTGGCACCAGGCGCTTGAGCAACAACAGCGTGGCGGTGATGTTCACTTCCACCAACCTCGCGAGCGTCTCATCGCTGTCGCTTAGAAAGTCGTACCCCTCGCTGAAGGCCTGTGGCTCCCAGATGCCGACGTTGCAGATCAACACATCGAGCTCCGCCGGTGCCTGAGCCTCAATAGGCACTACAGCAACCTTCGGCTCGGCCAGATCAGCCTCGATCCACTGGATGTCGACACCCGCGGCGACCGCCAGCCGCTCTGGCCGACTGCGCGACACGCCCACTATCCGGTCCCCCGCCTTGCCCAGCCCCTCCACCAATGCACGACCCAGGCCCCTGCTAGCGCCTATCACCATCATCTTCATAAGGTCAGCTCCAGCGCAGATTGAGCACGAGGAAGTTCAGCAATACCCAGATCACCAGCATCAGGTGCGTCAATTGCAGGCCCTCCTGGCGTATCCAGTAGGCGAACCAAAGCCCACCCAGCAGCATGGCGAAGAGCGACGCCAAGGCCATGCTCAGCGCCAGGTTCAACCAGGGTCGAGCGGCCTCCAGGCCACCGCCGAGCAATAGGAGATAGCACCCCAACCACACGGCGAGAACGGCTACCCCCTGCAGCCCCACAATCACCCCCAGCGCTAGGCGATGCAGCTTCGGCGAAACCAACGCCCGACTGAGCAAGGGGGTGTCGACCACCGGCGGCTGCCTCAAGGGCACCATCGACAGCGTCGCCCCGACCGCCTTCACCGAGCAGGCGAAACCGTGCAGGTTGTTGATCAGGGCAATGCTCAACCACAGCGCAACCCCAAGGAAGCACGTGGTTTGAAAGATCATCAATGAAGTCTGGGTGTCCATTCCGGGTCCTTGTAGGTTGCAAAAGACGCTTGCCGCACTCTGGGTGGCAGGCAAGAACAGGCAGGACGATAAAACCTCAAGTTAAGTTGAGGTCAAGAGCGAGCGAACAGGGAAAGTAGACCCGCCGGAGGTCCGACGAGCTATACGGCACATGGGGTGGGCTTCAGCCCAACAACAGCCATCAAACAGCCGCATACGCTCCTCAAGCACAAGCACCCAGCTCAAAGCGAACACCCCCAGGTTGCCCAACAGGACCCGTTCCCACACGAAGGACGCCGCCGACAGCCGTAGCAACGCGTCACCCCATCGCCCGGTATCAATCCCCCTCGCCTCGCATCCGAATGTGCAGGCCTTGCTTCCCAGAAAACCTTGCTTAAGCCCGTAGCCTGGTCGACATTCCCTAGTCTGCAATCAAGAGCGGCTCCCTGACGAGCCTCGGAACACGTACGGACAGCTCCTGCTCAAAGCCAGGGCAACAGGAAGAATGAATGGCAGCGACTCCATCGATGTATGTGCTGCATGTTCAGTTGGCTCCCCTGATGGTGCTTCCACCCGTCTGGCGGCGGCTGGCGGTAACGGGGGATTGTTCGCTGCGACGGCTGCACCACTTCATCCAGGCAGCATTCGGCTGGGAGAGCCGCCATCTGCATGAGTTCGCCAATGGCATCGACCACTACCTGCCACCTGACCCAGACATAGGACTGCCGGAAGCCGGAACAGCGGACGATCGCCGAGTGAAGGTGCGGCGTGCGCTTAAACCAGGGGACCGGATGCAGTACATCTACGACTTCGGGGATGAATGGCTGCATGTGATCGCAGTGGAATCTGTCCGGCCGTGCAAGGATACGGGGGCCTGGTGCGAGCTGCTGGACGGAGCCGGCGCATGTCCGCCGGAGGACGTAGGCGGGCCACATGGGTACATGGCGTTCTTGCAGAGCATCCACTCCCCCACCAGCCCTGCTGGTCGGGAGGCACTGGAGTGGGCGGGTGGCTCGTTCGATCCGGAGCTGTTCGATCTCCGGGCTGCGAAAGCAGCCGTGCAGCGGGTTTGTAATAATCAGTGGGGGTGATATTCGATCAAGCCGATGCAGCTGGGCTTGGGCTTATCTACAGAAGGCCATATAGATCCATCCACAGCGAAGACATAGGAGTCGTCGTGGCCGGCCGTATTAACCGGCCCCTGTACTTGATCTACCACACATGGGCTTACTTATCGTTAGCAGCGGACTTCACTAGCGCGAAGAGTTCTGCAACGCTACCTGTAATGCAAAGCTCCCTTGGTACAACAGACCAAACAAACGAAAAAGGCCCAAGTCTTTCGACTTGGGCCTTTCTCTAAATATGGTCGGGACGGAGTGATTCGAACACTCGACCCCTTGCACCCCATGCAAGTGCGCTACCAGGCTGCGCTACGCCCCGACATTTGTTGCTAGCTCCGTTACCGGAACGACGCGAACTATACTTTAAGCTTTTGAATTGTGGAAGGTTTTTTTTGGGTTTTTTTCACTTGCGCAGTACGACGAGGACGTCTTCAAGCTCGGCAATCATCTGCCGTATCAGCTGCTTGTACTGGGTAGTGTCATCCTTGGCTTCGTCACCGGAGAGACGCTGACGCGCTCCGCCGATGGTGAAGCCCTGATCGTACAACAGCGCCCGAATCTGCCGAATCATCAGCACATCCTGGCGCTGGTAGTAGCGGCGGTTACCCCGCCGCTTGACTGGGTTGAGCTGGGGGAATTCCTGCTCCCAGTAACGCAGCACATGGGGCTTGACTGCACAGAGCTCGCTGACCTCGCCAATGGTGAAATAACGCTTGCCAGGAATAGGTGGCAGTTCGTCGTTATGACTTGGTTCCAGCATAAGCTTCAACTCTGGCTTTCAGTTTTTGGCCCGGACGGAACGTCACGACACGGCGTGCCGTGATCGGGATTTCCTCGCCTGTCTTCGGATTGCGTCCGGGGCGCTGGCGTTTGTCGCGCAGGTCAAAGTTGCCGAAACCGGACAATTTCACCTGTTCGTTCTGCTCCAGCGCCTGACGGATTTCCTCGAAAAACAGTTCGACCAGTTCCTTGGCTTCCCGTTTGTTCAGGCCAAGCTCTTCATACAGACGTTCAGCCATCTCAGCTTTCGTCAGAGCCCCCATACGCTACTTCCTTAACGTGGCGTTGAACCTACCTTCCAGCGAGGTGACGATGTTCTGGGTTGTGGTGTTCACCTCATCGTCGTTAAGAGTGCGCGATGGATGTTGCCAGGTCAAGCCGACGGCCAGGCTTTTTCTAAGCGGATCAATACCTTTACCGTGATAGACGTCAAATAGCCTGAGGTCCGTCAACCACTCCCCAGCGGCTTCGCGAATCGTATTGAGGACGGCTTCAGCGGCAACTTCACGATCAACCAGAACGGCCAGATCACGACGCACTTCGGGGAAGCGCGACAGCTCGCTGAACATCGGCAGGCGTCCACTCATGACCTCAGCCAGCACGAGTTCGAAGAGGTAGACGGGCTGGTCAAGATCAAGGCTCTTGGCCAGTTCGGGGTGAATGGCGCCGAGGTAGCCAACCAGCTTGCCATCTCGTTCGATGCGAGCGGTTTGCCCCGGATGCAGCGCCGGGTGCTCGCCCGGCACGAAGCTGAATGCGCCCAACGCGCCCGCCGCCCCCAGCAGCGCCTCGACGTCGGCCTTGACGTCATAGAAATCCACACCTTCACGGCCATGGGCCCAGGCTTCCGGCAGGCGTTTGCCACAGACGACACCGGCAATCATCGCTTCCTGCTTCAGCCCTTCAAGCTGGCCGACGAAGCGAAGGCCACTTTCAAACAGGCGAACACGGCTCTGCTGACGGTTGAGGTTATGCTGCAGCGCCTTGACCAAGCCTGGCCACAGCGACGAGCGCATGGCAGCCATGTCATTGGAGATGGGGTTGGCCAGCATGAGCGGCTTGGCACCAGGATTGAACAGCTCGAACAATTTGGGATCGATGAAGCTGTAGGTGATCGCTTCCTGGTAGCCACGGGCAACCAGCAGGCGACGCAAGGCCGGCAGCTCGATTGCAGATTCGGCACGAGCGCGAGGCGCGAGGCGCGCTTGCGGGTAGCGAACCGGCAGGCGGTTGTAGCCATAGAGGCGACCAAGCTCTTCGATCAGGTCCACTTCCAGGCTGATGTCGAAGCGGTGACTGGGCACCGCGACCTTCCACTGACCCGGCGCAACGGAGGTGACGCCCAGACCCAGTGCGGTAAGCAAGCGCTCGACCTCGGCGGCATCCATCTCCATGCCCAGCATCTGGGCAATACGCTCGGCGCGCAGGATGACAGGGGCAACGCTCGGGAGATCTGCCTGACTTACAGCCTCGATGATCGGGCCAGCTTCGCCACCCACAATCTCCAGCAGCAGTGCTGTGGCGCGCTCCATGGCCTGGCGAGCAAGCTGCCAGTCCACACCACGCTCGAAGCGATGCGAGGAGTCGGTGTGCAGGCCATAGGAGCGGGCCTTGCCAGCAACGGCGATGGTGTCGAAGAAAGCAGCCTCGAGGAACAGGTCGCGGGTCTTGTCGCTGACGCCGCTGTGCTCGCCCCCCATTACCCCTGCGATAGCCAGGGCACGGCTGTGGTCGGCGATGACGAGGGTGTCACCACGCAGGCTGACCTCCTGGCCATCGAGCAGGACGAGCTTCTCTCCCTCCTCCGCCATGCGCACGCGGATGCCGCCATTGATTTCGGCAAGATCGAACGCGTGCATCGGCTGACCGAGCTCGAGCATCACGTAGTTGGTGATATCGACGGCTGCATCAATGCTGCGCACGTCCGCCCGGCGAAGGCGCTCGACCATCCACAACGGAGTGGGCTTGGAGAGGTCGACATTGCGCACCACCCGACCGAGATAGCGAGGGCAAGCCTTCGGTGCCAGCACGTCCACCGGGCGAACTTCGTCGTGAGTCGGTGCGACCGGGCTGACCGCGACAGGAGTGACAGGTGCCGCGTACAGCGCGCCCACTTCACGGGCCAGACCCGACATGTTGAGGCAATCGCCACGGTTAGGCGTGAGGCCCAGCTCGATGACTACATCATCCAGACCGAGGTAGACCCGGATGTCTTGCCCAACCGGCGCATCGGCAGCCAGTTCCATCAGGCCGGCGTTCTCGTCGCTGATCTGCAGCTCACTGGCAGAGCAGAGCATGCCGAAGGATTCGACGCCGCGAAGCTTGGCTTTCTTGATCTTGAAGTCGCCTGGAAGCTCGGCACCGATCATGGCGAAGGGGATCTTCAGGCCGGGACGCACGTTGGGCGCACCGCACACCACCTGGAAGGTCTCGCTGCCATTGCTGACCTGGCATACACGCAGCTTGTCGGCATCAGGATGTTGCTCGGTGCTGAGCACCTCGCCCACCACAACGCCACTGAACGCACCGGCAACAGGTGTGACGCTGTCCACTTCCAGGCCGGCCATCGACAGACGAGCCACCAGCTCGTCGCGGGATACCTGCGGGCTTACCCAGCTCCGCAGCCACTGTTCACTGAATTTCATCCTGCTCTCCTGAGGAATTCGTTACGTGGACTACGACCTAGCGGAATTGCGCGAGGAAGCGCAGGTCGTTGTCGAAGAACAGGCGCAAATCGTTGACGCCATAACGCAGCATGGCCAAACGCTCGACGCCCATGCCGAAGGCAAAACCCTGATATTTCTCGGGATCGATTCCAGACATGCGCAGAACATTGGGGTGGACCATGCCGCAACCCATCACTTCCAGCCAGCCGGTCTGCTTGCAGACGCGGCAGCCCTTGCCGGAACACATGACGCACTGCATGTCGACTTCGGCGGACGGCTCGGTGAAGGGGAAGAACGAGGGGCGGAAACGCACGCCCAGGTCCTTCTCGAAGAAGACACGGAGGAACTCCTCGATGGTGCCTTTCAGGTCAGCGAAGCTGATGCCTTCATCGACCAGCAGGCCTTCGACCTGGTGGAACATCGGCGAATGCGTGATATCCGAGTCACAGCGGTATACGCGGCCGGGACAGACGATGCGGATCGGCGGCTGCTGGGACTCCATGGTGCGCACCTGGACCGGGGAGGTGTGGGTGCGCAGCAACATATTGGCGTTGAAATAGAAGGTGTCGTGCATCGCCCGGGCAGGATGGTGGCCGGGAATGTTGAGCGCTTCGAAGTTGTGATAGTCGTCTTCGACCTCCGGGCCTTCGGCAATGCCGTAGCCGATGCGGGTGAAGAATTGCTCGACGCGCTCGAGAGTACGGGTAACCGGATGCAGGCCGCCAGATACCTGGCCGCGCCCCGGAAGGGTGACATCGATCCGCTCGGCCGCGAGCTTGGCTGCCAATACAGCTTGCTCAAGCGAGTCCTTGCGGGCATTGAGGGCGTCCTGGACGCGCTCTTTGGCGGCATTGATCAGCGCACCGACCTTGGGCCGCTCGTCTGCAGGCAGGTCACCCAGGGTCTTCATCACCTGGGTCAGCTCGCCTTTCTTGCCGAGGTACTGAACGCGAATCTGTTCGAGAGCATTCACGTCTTCGGTTTGTTGCACGGCCTCAAGCGCTTGAGAGACCAGCGCATCCAGATTTTCCATTTACTGACTCCAGATACGAAATAGGGGAAGAGCCAAGGCCCTTCCCCTATTGGTGACGTTCAGCACCGGGATGGCCCGGTGATTGTCGGGGACTTAAGCCAGAACGGCCTTAGCTTTCTCGACAATCGCAGCAAACGCCGCTTTTTCGTTCACTGCCAGATCGGCCAGAACCTTGCGGTCGATCTCGATGGCCGCTTTTTTCAGGCCAGCGATCAGACGGCTGTAGGACAGACCGTTCTGACGAGCACCAGCGTTGATACGAGCGATCCACAGAGCGCGGAACTGACGCTTGCGCTGACGGCGGTCACGGTAGGCGTACTGGCCTGCCTTGATTACCGCTTGCTTGGCAACGCGGAACACGCGAGAGCGAGCACCGTAGTAGCCTTTGGCGAGTTTCAGAATTTTTTTGTGACGAGCACGAGCGATAACGCCACGCTTAACACGAGCCATGAGTGTATTCCTCTAGTCTTGACCGATTAACGAACGCGCAGCATGCGCTCGACTTTTGCTTTGTCCGACGGATGCATCAGTTCGCTACCGCGAAGTTGACGCTTACGCTTGGTGGACATCTTGGTCAGGATGTGGCTCTTGAAAGCGTGCTTGTGCTTGTAGCCGGAAGCGGTCTTGAGGAAACGCTTGGCTGCACCGCTCTTGGTTTTCATCTTTGGCATGTTCGGATACTCCGCATTGAGTGATTACGCATAACCGCAAGGCCTGCCAGTGCCCTGGTGGTTACTTTTTCTTTTTGGGAGCGATGACCATCATCAGCTGGCGTCCTTCCAGCTTGGGATGCTGTTCGACGGTTCCGATTTCAGCGAGGTCGGTTTCGACCCGCTTCAGCAGTTCCATACCCAGCTCCTGGTGAGCCATCTCACGGCCGCGGAATCGAAGCGATACCTTGGCCTTGTCCCCATCATTAAGGAAACGTACCAGGTTGCGTAGTTTTACCTGGTAATCCCCTTCTTCCGTCCCTGGACGAAACTTGATCTCTTTGATCTGTTGCTGGTGCTGATTCTTCTTGGCTGCAGCGGCCTGCTTCTTCTTCTCGAAGAGGTGCTTGCCGTAGTCCATGATCCGGCAGACAGGCGGTACCGCATCTGCCGAGATCTCTACGAGGTCCAGCTTTGCTTCATCAGCAGCGCGAAGCGCTTCATCGATCGAGACGACGCCAATTTGCTGGCCGTCTGCACCAATAAGTCGCACCTCTCGAGCCGTGATGTTCTCGTTGATCGGGGCCTTGGGTGCAGCTCGTTTATCTTGTCTCATTTCACGCTTAATAGTGATTACTCCGATTCTTGGCGACCACGCCGGGAAACCGTCTGCGCGAGCGTGGTGACGAATTGCTCGAGGGGCATGGACCCCAGATCGACGCCTTCACGGGTGCGCACAGCAACGGATCGTGTCTCAACTTCTCTATCTCCGATAACCAGGAGGTAGGGAACCTTGAGCAAAGTATGCTCGCGGATTTTAAAGCCGATTTTTTCGTTTCTCAAGTCGGACTTGGCACGGAACCCGCTTTGGTTGAGAGTCTTTTCGACCTCAAGGGCAAAATCCGCCTGTTTGTCGGTGATATTCATGATCACCGCCTGAGTCGGCGCCAGCCAGGCCGGGAACGACCCTGCATAGTGTTCGATGAGCATGCCGATGAAGCGCTCGAAGGACCCCAGGATCGCGCGATGCAGCATGACCGGGCGCTTGCGGTTGTTATCTTCGGCGATATAGCTGGCATCCAGGCGCTCGGGCAGGTTCGGATCGTACTGCAGGGTACCGCACTGCCAGTTACGGCCCAGGCAGTCCTTGAGGGTGAACTCGATCTTCGGACCGTAGAAGGCCCCCTCGCCCGGCTGGTACTCCCAAGCCAGGCCCGACTCGTTCAGCGCGTCAGCCAGAGCCCCCTCAGCCCGATCCCACAACTCCTCGGACCCCACGCGCTTGGCCGGGCGGGTCGAGAGTTTCATGGAAATATCACTGAAGCCGAAGTCGGAATAGACCTGCAAGGTGAGCTTGATGAAGTCCGCAGCCTCCTTCTTCACCTGCTCTTCGGTGCAGAAGATGTGGGCGTCGTCCTGGGTAAAGCCGCGCACGCGCATGATGCCGTGCAGCGCGCCCGACGGCTCGTTGCGGTGGCAGGCACCGAACTCGGCCAGGCGCAGCGGGAGATCGCGGTAGGACTTCAACCCCTGGTTGAAGATCTGCACGTGGCACGGGCAGTTCATCGGCTTCACGGCATAGTCGCGACTCTCGGACGCGGTGGTGAACATGTTCTCGGCGTAGTTGGACCAGTGACCGGAGCGCTCCCACAGGATGCGATCGACCACCTGGGGCGTCCGCACCTCGACATAGCCGTGCTCACGCTGAACCTGACGCATGTACTGCTCAAGCACCTGATAGACGGTCCAGCCATTGGGGTGCCAGAACACCATGCCCGGCGCTTCTTCCTGGAGATGGAAGAGATCCAGCTGCTTGCCGATACGGCGGTGATCCCGCTTCTCGGCCTCTTCGATGCGCTGGACATAGGCAGCCAGCTGCTTCTTGTCGGCCCAGGCAGTGCCATAGACACGCTGCAGCTGCTCGTTCTTGGAGTCACCGCGCCAGTAGGCACCCGAAATCTTGGTGAGTTTGAAGGCCTTGAGGAAACGCGTGTTCGGCACGTGCGGGCCACGGCACATGTCCACGTACTCCTCATGGAAGTAGAGGCCCATGGCCTTCTCGTCTGGCATGTCATCGACCAGGCGCAGCTTGTACTCCTCGCCTCGTGCCTTGAAGGTCTCGATCACCTCCGCACGCGGCGTCACCTTCTTGATGACGTCGTAATCCTTGTCGATCAGCTCAGCCATGCGCTTCTCGATGGCCGCCATGTCGTCCGGCGTGAAAGGGCGCTCGAACGCGATGTCGTAATAGAAGCCTTCGTCAATCACCGGCCCAATGACCATCTTGGCGCTGGGATAGAGCTGCTTGACCGCATGCCCGACCAGGTGAGCACAGGAGTGACGGATGATCTCCAGCCCCTCCTCGTCCTTCGGCGTGATGATTTGCAGGGTGGCGTCGACTTCGATCAGGTCACAAGCATCGACCAACTTGCCGTTGACACGACCTGCCAGCGTGGCCTTGGCCAGGCCAGCACCGATGGACTGAGCCACCTCGAGCACGGAAACGGGTTTATCGAACGAACGCTGACTGCCGTCGGGAAGAGTAATGATGGGCATGGCGCCTCCTCTCCTAGTGGTGACCTCTACCAAAGGCCACATGGGTTGGGATGAGCCAGTAAATGATCCGGCGGTATGCCTGCCACACGATGACAGAGCCCTTTCAGGCCAACCTGACCGAACCAGAGTCACTGGAGGTGTTTCGGGGAACGCGAATGCTTCCAGAAACACAGCACAGTGACAAGCAGGAATTGGTCCTCACAGAGCATTTACCCAGCGGCACCTCATGCAGACCCGCCGCCCATCCGCAACTCACACCAGAACGAGACACAGATCACACAAATCCCGCACCACGACCTGACAGGCCACACACCCACCATATGCTCAATCAAGTCATCCGCCACTCTCGGGAGGGCGCACAATGAAAGAGCAACGGAGATACCTCGCACTGCGTGCGCATATTGACGAACTGATCCAGAGCGGTGGCCGAATCCTCAGCCGAGAGCCACTTACCCTCAAGGCGAACGGCAATCTTTATACGATTGCCCACGGCATGCTGATCAGCCATATCGCGGCCGCCTGAAGTGTGACCACAAAGCCAAAAACAAAAAGGGCGATCCTTTCGGATCGCCCTTTTTGCTAAGCCTCTCGGCTGTATTTGGTAGGCACAATTGGACTCGAACCAACGACCCCCACCATGTCAAGGTGGTGCTCTAACCAACTGAGCTATGTGCCTTCGATGGGTGCGCATTCTACGGGGTTAAATTTTGGTGTCAACAACTTTTTTAGCTAACTGACTGAAAAAGTGGAGCTTTTACTGTTCAGCCCCTCGTCAATTATCTTGCACGGAGGCTAGCCGGCCATTTTCAACTCGGGTAGCATCCCGCCATCCGTAAAAAATAAAAAACAGAGATTCAAGATGACGCACACTCCCTACCCTCAATCCTATTACGCCGCCTCCGCCAACCCGGTTCCAGCCCGTCCGGAACTGGAAGGCGAGACGCAGACCGACGTCTGCATCATCGGCGCGGGCTATACCGGCCTTTCCACCGCCCTCTTCCTGCTGGAGAACGGCTTCAAGGTCACCGTCGTGGAAGCGGCCAAGGTCGGCTTCGGCGCATCGGGACGCAACGGCGGCCAGATCGTCAACAGCTACAGCCGTGACATCGATGTCATCGAACGCACCGTCGGCCCCAAGCAGGCCCAACTGCTTGGCCAGATGGCGTTTGAAGGCGGACGCATCATTCGCGAGCGCATCGCCAAGTACGACATCAAATGTGACCTGAAGGACGGTGGCGTGTTCGCCGCCTTTACCGCCAAGCAGATGGGCCACCTGGAATCCCAGAAGAAGCTCTGGGAGCGCTACGGCCACACCCAGCTGGAACTGCTGGACGCCAAGCGCATCCGCGAAGTGGTGGCGAGTGAGAACTATATTGGCGGCATGCTCGACATGAGCGGCGGCCACATCCACCCGCTGAACCTGGCCCTCGGCGAGGCGGCGGCGGTGGAGTCCCTGGGCGGCGTGATCCACGAGCAAAGCCCCGCGATCCGCGTCGAGCGTGGCGACAACCCGGTGGTCTATACCCCCAAGGGGTCGGTAAAGGCCAAGTTCGTCGTCGTCGCCGGCAACGCCTACCTGGGCAACCTGTTGCCGGAACTGATGGCCAAATCGATGCCGTGCGGCACCCAGGTGATCACCACCGAGCCGCTTTCGGACGAAATGGCCCGCAGCCTGCTACCCCAGGATTACTGTGTGGAAGACTGCAACTACCTGCTGGACTACTTCCGCCTCTCTGGCGACAACCGCCTGATCTACGGCGGTGGCGTGGTCTACGGTGCGCGCGATCCGTCGAACATCGAAGCCATCATCCGCCCGAAGATGCTCAAGACCTTCCCGCAACTGAAGAACGTGAAGATCGACTTCGCCTGGACCGGCAACTTCCTGCTGACCCTGTCCCGCCTGCCCCAGGTGGGTCGTCTTGGCGACAACATCTACTACTCCCAGGGCTGCAGTGGCCACGGCGTCACCTACACCCACCTCGCCGGCAAGGTGCTGGCCGAGGCGCTGCGCGGCCAGGCCGAGCGTTTCGACGCCTTCGCCAGCCTGCCGCACTACCCGTTCCCCGGCGGCCACCTGTTCCAGGTACCGTTCAGCGCCCTCGGCGCCTGGTACTACAGCCTGCGCGACAAGCTGGGCTTCTGATGCTCCATCCTTGAATGAAAACGGCGCCACAGGGCGCCGTTTTCATTGGGACGATGCATATTCAGCGCACCTGTTTCCTCGCCATGTCCGCCGCATCCACCTGACCCGCAGCCTCCAGCGCATCCGCCGCCTCCCGCCAGCGAGCCACGTCGGCAGCCACCGGCAGCACGTTGGGCGCCTGCAGCAGCACGGCCCACTGCCCAGCCGCCGCCCAGTCTGCCGCGAACTCGGCAAACCCGACCTGGGCCCGACGATCACCGGCCAACCGCAACAGCACCACCTCACGCTCCCGGTCGAACCCGACCAGCACCGCATAACGCCACGACGGCAGCCAACCATAGCCCTGGCGCACATGCACCAGCACCGGATTGCCGGCCGCCACCTGGACCAGCAGGTCCTCCAGACGCTTATCGAGCGGGTACACCAACAGACCATGCTGGTGGGCGACGACAGGAATCCTCTGGGCAAGCGACGCCTCGGCTTCAGGCAACTGCAACGCCTTCTCCACCATCCCTGGCGTCACCGTTTCTCCCTGAAAACCAAACAGCGCAGCCAGGGAAGCCGGCGCACTCTGGAAGGTCTGCTGGGGGAAGAACGGCACGCTGCTCAGCTCCACCACCATCGGCAGCGCTCGAACGCGTGGATCATCGGCGGGATCATGTCCCGCACAGGCTGCCAGCAGGACGGGGACGAAACAGGCCATCACGACCTGGCGGGAACAGACAACGAATCGGGAACGGAGCAAGGAACCCACCTTGAAAGCAACCGGGACAAGGCCCGCATCATAGCGCCCCGTGCCCGCCGGAAACCCATGCTTTCCAATCCCTCCCCCTCTGCCAGATGACAGAAATGCGACGCGCGCACAGCGCACCATTCATCCTGGCGACAAATTCTTTCCAAAGCGCGACTGGCTGTGACTTATAGCGGGGAATCAGCCATCCATATCCACGACAGCGCCCAGCCACACTGGCAGCGGGCAAGTCAACCCTTGGGCACAATATGGAGAGAATCCCCCAATGAACGCTCCGCTCCGCGTCAACGAAGCCTTGATCATCGCCGGCCGCGCCTTTCAACCCTTCCAGTGCGTCGCCTGGGCACCCCAGGATGGCAATGGCGAACTCAGCATCAGCGTGATCGACCGCACCAGCACCCGCCTGCTGGGCCGCTCGAAGCTCAGCACCAGCACCTACACCGACCCGGCCCAACTGGCCAGCGTCCTCAAGCAGTCCCGCGAGGAGCTGTCGCGCCAGGGCTACCGCCTCGACCCGTGGAATATGCCGGAGTAACCCTCTTCCGCGCCGTGCCCACTGCGCCGGCGAGCCGCCCACACGGCTCGCCGCTGACCTGATTCCCCCTCTACCTCCCCCCCTCTTTCCCAAGCAGCGGATTGGCAAGATCCGTGGGCTTGTTGTCGTTGTCGCCAAGACCTCCGACCTCCACACTGATGGCGTCCCCCTCTGAAGCGAACGCCATGGACACCCCACTGACCATCGCCTGCCTGGCTTTCCCCGATGTGATGAGCCTCGACGTGACCGGCCCTCTGCAGGTGTTCGCGTCCGCCAATGTCGAGCGAGAGCGCCAGGGCCTGCCCGCGCTCTACCGCATCCTCCTGCTCGGCCTGGAGGCTGGGCCGGTGCGCACCTCAGCCGGATTTGCCCTGCTGGCGGAGCAGGCCTGCAGCAACTGCCCGGCGGAAACCCTCGACACCTTGCTCATCCCGGGCGGTTTCGGCGTTGAGCCGCTGCGCAGCCACACGCCCCTCCTTGACTGGCTGCGTGATGCCGAACCCAAGGTCCGCCGCCTCGGCTCGATCTGCTCCGGTGCACTCATTCTTGCGGCCGCCGGCCTGCTGGACGGCCGGGCCGCCACCACCCACTGGTCCGACGTCGACACACTGCGCTGCCATACAGCCGTGGACGTGCAGGGCGACCGCCTGCACACCTTCGACGCCAGCGGCCGCGACGGCGATCCCCATGTTTTCACCTCGGCCGGGGTCACCGCCGGCATCGACCTGGCCCTCGCCCTGGTGGAAGCCGACCTCGGCCGCTCCATCGCACTGGCAGTCGCCCGGCGCCTGGTGCTCTTCCTGCGGCGCCCCGGCGGCCAGGCGCAGTTCAGCCCGCTGCTGGCACCGGACCCGCACCGCACATCACGCCTCGCCGCCCTGCTGGAATGGATCCCCCTCCACCTCGGCGAGGACCTCAGCCTCGACACCCTCGCCAGCCAGGCGAACCTGTCGCCACGCACCCTCTCCCGACTCTTCAGCCAGGAGCTGGGCATGGGGCCCGGCCAGTACGTCGAGCGTGTGCGCCTGGAGGCTGCACGCACCCTGCTGCAGGACGCCCAGGCATCCATCTCGACCGTCTCCCGCCTCACCGGCTTCGGTCACCCCGAGAACCTGCGCCGCACCTTCCACAAACACCTGTCCATCAGCCCCCAGGAATACGCCGAGCGCTTCGGCCGCTCCTGACCCGGAGAACCGCGATGCTCGAACTGCGCCCCAACGACAAGGACCTGCCGCCAGCCGCCAGCCGCCAGCCGCCACCGACGCCATGATCTGCTCCTTCGAATGCACCTTCTGCCGTGACTGCGCCGAAGGCCACCTGGACGGGCGCTGCCCCAACTGCGCCGGCACGCTGGTGAACCGCCCCATACGGCCCAACGCGAAGCTGGCGGCCAATCCACCGTCCACCCAACGCATCCACCACCCCGATGGCTGCCTGAAGCGCGCCTAAGCTGGAGTCACCATGCTCGAATTCGCCAAGAAACTCCGGGGCGACGCCGCCGCCCTGCCCCCTCGCCCCGCCTCGCGCCAGGTGATCCTCGCCTGGCTCGGCGGCGTGCTGGCCATTGCCGGCATCGCCGGCCTGGGCGACGCCCTCACCCTCAGCCTGCTGCTGGGCTCCTTCGGCGCCTCCTGCGTACTGGTCTTCGGCTTCCCCGACGTCCCCTTCTCGCAGCCACGCAACGTGGTGCTCGGCCACGTCCTCAGCAGCCTGGTAGGCCTGGGATTCCTGGCCCTCTGCGGGCCCCACTGGTGGGCCATTGCCCTGGCCGTCGGCAGTGCCATCGCCCTGATGATGGTGACCCGCACCGTGCACCCACCGGCCGGCTCCAACCCGGTGATCATCTTCCTGCTTCAACCCGGCTGGGACTTTCTGCTCTACCCCACTCTCAGCGGCGCGCTGCTTCTGGTCCTCGTCGCCCTGCTCTACAACAACGTGAGCCGCGAGGCCCGCTACCCCAAATACTGGTAGGCCATCGCATGCCCCTTCTGCTGAGCAACCCCGGAATCCGCCTGCTGTTCGCCTGCCAAGCGCTGTACTGGAGCTGCTCGCTGATCGGCATCACCCTCACCGCGCTGATCGGCCTCCAACTCGCGCCGGCCAACGCCCTCGCCACCCTGCCGCTGGCACTGCTGGTGCTGGGCAACTTGCTCGCCGTGCAGCCGCTGTCGGTGTTCATGCAACGCCACGGCCGCCGCCCGGGCCTGATGCTTGGAGCGGCCGGGGGCATCCTCGGCGGCCTGGTCAGCGCCCTGGGGGTCTGGCTCGGCGACTTCAGCCTGCTGTGCCTGGGCGCCCTGCCCATCGGTGCCTACCAGGCCTCGGCGATGTACTACCGCTTCGCCGCTCAGGAAGCGGTCCTGCCGGAGCAGAAGAGCCGTGCCACCGCCTACGTGATCGGCGGCGGCATCTGCGCCGCCCTGCTGGCACCCAGCCTGGCGCTGTGGTCGCGCAACGCCCTGCCGACACCCTTCGTCGGCGCCTACCTCGCCATCGCGGCACTGGCCGCGCTCGCCCTGCTGCTGCTTCATCGCCTGCGTGAAGGCGATGCACCCCCTGCCCCACGAACCGGCTGGGCCTCGACACGCGCACTGCTGGCCCGCCCCTTGGTGCGCGCAGCCATCGCCACCACCGCCATCGGGCACGGCTTGATGATCCTGGTGATGAACGCCACGCCCCTGGCCATGAGCCTGTGCGGGCTGTCGATCGAAGAAGGCTCGGAAGTGATCCGCTGGCACGTCCTGGGCATGTTCCTCCCGGCGTTCGCCGCCGGCCCTCTGGTGGACCGCTTCGGCAGCCGCCAGGTGGCACGGCTCGGCATCCTGCTGCTGGCGATCAGCGCAACCACCGCCCTCACGGGCCTGGCACGCAGCCATTTCCTGGTCAGCTCGATGTGCCTCGGCCTGGGGTGGAACCTCATGCTAGTCGCCGGCACCACCCTGCTTGCGGAAGGCCACGACAGTGCCGAGCGGGGCCAGGCCCAGGCCCTGATGGAGCTGAGCAACAGCCTGGTGGCAGCCTGCGCGTCCTTCGCCTCCGGCGCCCTCATCACCGGCCTGGGTTGGGCCGCCGTGAACCTCGGCATGCTGCCGCTGCTGGTCATCGCCTTGCTGGCAGCCGGCGTTCGCCCGCACAAGGCGCACTGAGCACCGCCGTCTTGCTCGCCGGCCGGCCTGCCAGCGGCTAGAGTTGCCCGCTACCGGCCCACCCCAACCACAAGGCCCAGCACGATGTCGAAGCCGATACCCAACCCGCCCGATGCCTCCAGCTCCACCGAAACGGCGGCGCTCGAACTCCCACTGCTGGGCATCGACCTGTCCAGCCCCGTCTCGGGCGAGCCGGTCTGGGGGACGATCAGCGCGCCGGTGGCTGTGCCATCGCCTGATGTCAAAGGCAACGACACAAGCCGCACGTACAGCGTCGAATACAGCATGGATGTGCGCACTCACCGGACACCGACGCCCGAGGGCCTGCAGCGCGTTCTGGACATCCTCGGCCACGCCATCGCCCCTCGTGCCGTCTCACGCGCTGGCGACAACCACGCCGGGCCCGACGAGGCAGCAGCCTCGACTGCAATTGCCCCCAATCCCGAGAACGAAAAAGGCAGCCCGTAGGCTGCCTCTCTCTGCTTCACGCAACGCCTTAGTAGTAGGCGTTCTCGCGGTTGCTGTGGTCAGTGACGTCACGCACGCCCTTGAGCTCGGGGATGCGCTCCATCAGGGTCTTCTCGACACCGTCCTTCAGCGTCATGTCGACCATGCCGCAGCCCTGGCAGCCGCCGCCGAAACGCAGCACGGCGATGCCTTCCTCGACCACATCCACCAAGCTCACCTGGCCGCCGTGGCTGGCCAGGCCGGGGTTGATCTCGGTCTGCAGGTAGTAGTCGATGCGTTCGTTGAGCGGGCTGTCCTCGTTGACCATCGGCACCTTGGCGTTCGGCGCCTTGATGGTCAGTTGACCCCCCATGCGGTCGGTCGCGTAGTCCACTACCGCGTCTTCGAGGAAGGGCTCGCTGACAGCATCGATCCACGCCGTGAAGGACGCCAGGGCCAGGGGCATATCCTCGGGCTTCTGCTCGCTGGGCTTGCAGTAGGCGATGCACGTCTCGGCGTACTGGGTGCCGGGCTGGGTGATGAAGATACGGATACCGATGCCGGGGGTGTTCTGCTTCGACAGCAGGTCAGCCAGATAATCCTGGGCTGCCTGGGTAATGGTGATGGCGCTCATGGCAACTCCTCGCGAACATGGCGCGCAGTGTACGCCAATCCGGTCCGACGGATAAAGTCCCAGTAATTTAGTAGGAATTATTCCCGATTAGCTCAGCCCGGGCTCCAGACAGCGCTCTTCCCGGTGGAAAGAGCGCTGCAGCGCGCCTCAGAGGTTCTGGTAGCGGTTCATGTCCAGCACGCCCGCCTCCACCGGCTCGGTCTCGCGGATGTAGGCCGACAGGTCATGGAAGTAGAACCAGAACTGCGGATGACTACGGCGGATGCCCCAGCGCTCCACCACCTTGTCGAAGGCTGCCGTGTCCTTCACCCGCCCCAGGGCGGTGACGAAGTCCGGCACCTCGTCGGCGCGCAGAGCGAAGATGAAGTTCGGGTAGCTGGTGAGCACGCCCGGGTAGATGGTCAGGGTGTCCAGGCCGGGCTGGTAACGGAGCTGCTCGCCCATCATGAAGGCCACGTTGCTGTGGGCGCGGTTGCGCAGCACGCTGTAGACCTCGCGCTTGCCGTTGGGCAGCTCCACCCTCAGCAAGGTCGCCTCGGGCAACTGCTCGATCACCCGCAGCCCTGCCGCCGGGCGACTGACCAATTGGCTCAGCGTCTGCTCGGCGTTCTGTAACGCCGGGTCAATGCCCGGGCGGTAGCAGTTCGCGGTGCAGCGGTTGATCGGGTCCGGCCGGGCGTTGAGCCCCTCGAAGCGCTTGACCAGCTCAGCGGCAAAGGCGCCCTTGGCACCCTCCACCGGCAGGAACAGCCCGGTCGGGGTGTCGTTGTCGATGGACTCGTAGTCCAGCCACATCTTCAGTTTGCCGCTGTTCTGGTACCAGTCATCCAGCAGCCCATCCCGCGATGCTGCCGGCATCAGGCGCAGGAAGTTAACCTCCGCGCCGTTGCGGATCAGGTCGAAATAGAGCCGGGTCTGCGCCTGGTGGGAGACATTGCCGAACACGTCGAAGTTGACCACCAACTGGTAGTAGGTGCGCTCCAGCAGCGGGTAGTCCATCAGCCACATCGTCTGCGGCACCTGTCCGATCAGCCCCTTGCGCACCGACGCGCTGTCGAACTGGCGGTAGATCGACAGCAGCGCATTGTCGTTGCCCGCCCATATGTCGTTCCAGGTGGGTGGCGGAGCCGCCGCATAGGCTTCCTGGCGCAGGCTCTCGTAGGCGTTGCGCTTGTCCCGGTAGCTCAACCACAGGCCCAGCAGACTGCCGATGTCGTCGAACTGCCCCGGCATCGCCAACAGCGGCGTGGCCTGGCCCCGGTAAGCGGCATCGGTGACGTACAGGTCGTGCGCCGGGTCCTGGAACATCGCCCAGAAGTTGTCACGGATCACGTCCGTGGCGATCTGCCCCCGGCACACCGGGCCGCGGATGAAGGTGCGAACGAAGTACTCCGCGTCATCCAGCATGAACTGGTAGCGAGCCCGTGCCGGAATCGCCTCGAAGGTCTCGAACGGATTGGCACGGCGCTGAGCCCCGTAGCCCGGCACCTTGTCGGTGTTCCAGTTGCTGGAGAAAAACAGCTCGCGGACCCGCTTCATCTTCTCCGCGCTCAGCGGGTAGGTGATGTGGGTCTTGTGGACGATGGCCCCCTGGATCGGCCACATCCGGTAGTAGAAGGTGGTGCCGGGGTCATCGTTCGGCCGGCGGGTGGCAATGGGGTCGATGGGCTGGCCACTGGGCGTGCGCGAGCGCACCAACTGGAAGAAGTGGCCACTGCGCCCACCATCGAAATACAGGTGCGCCAGGAACAGGTGCTCGAACAACCAGCGCCCCACCAGCACCTCACGGGCGCCTGGGGCATTGAGCAGCGCCTCCCACTGTGCCACCTGGGCCGCCTCACTGGGCGTCGGCAGCGGTGCCAGCTCCTCCACCGGTGCCCCGGCGCCCAACCAGCGCTGGAGGGTCTGGTACTCCTGCACATCCAGCCCGGTCACCGCGAAGGGCATGCCGGCATGGGCGTAACGCCGCACATAGTCGTCGAACTCGGCAGGCGTCGGGCACTGGTTCTGCCGGTTGATACCGATGTCCAGGTCCTCCGGCAGCTTCGCATTGGGTGTGGGCGGGTTGCTCTGGCCCAGCTCCAGCATGCGGGCCATCAGGGCGGCCTGGCTCCCCTGGCCGTTGAGCACCGAGTAAAAATCCTTCTGCCGCCAGGCCGCCTCACCGTGCGCGTCGAAATAGAGGCGCGTGGTGGGCTGGGCTCTTGTCCGCGTGCCGTCATAGACCGGCTGCTTGGTGGCCCCGCGGACGGCACCTTCTGCACTGCCCAGGTTCAACTGGCAGGGCGAGTCATAGCAGGCATGGCAGGCCACACACTTCTTCTCGAAGATGGGCTGCACATCACGGGTGTAGGACACCGATGCAGCCTGCACCCCAGAGCCTGCGCAGAGCAGGAACACGAACGACAACAGGCGATGGCGCATGACCTCATCCTTGAACGAAGCGAAACGGAAAGCGGGGATTCTACCGGCCCCGCCCCCGTCGCGCAGCGACAAAGGCCCGCTCAGACGGGTTGCAGCACCAGCGCCTGCAGCTCCTGATCCAGCAGCACACGCGCCTCATCGGCGTCGAACTGGAGGGCCAGCAGCGGCACGGCAAACCCGTAGGCCCCCGCCTCGCGCTGCAGCACATAAGCCAGCAACAGGCGCGAAAGTGAACGCTGCAATTCATCCGCCTCGATCCGAACGCCACGCCCCCGGAAGAGTTCCACCAGGTCAGCCAGACGAACCGCACCGCTGCTGGCCACCCGGTAGACCAGAATCCGGTCCAGACGGCAGGCGCGCTCGTCGTGGCTGAGCCGCCCCCAACCTGCCAGCGCCTCACGAACAGCCTGGGAGGCAAAGGCCGCCTGCACATGCCGACGCTCGATGGCACGCTCGCCCGGCTGCAGGGCCTCCAGACACTCCTGGCAGAGAATCGCCACCAGGTTGGCCCGGCGCCCACTGGCTTCCACCAGGTCCTCGATGAGCGAATCACTGGCAAACCCCAGCCGTAACAGCTCCAGCGGCACCCGAGCCAGCTCCCGGCACGCCTCCACTTCCAGCGCCCCCACCGTCAGCACCTCGCCGAAGTTGCGCAGCGGCGACTGGTAGTCCAGCACGGCCGTGGCGTAGAGGTCCCAGAAGCCGGCGAGCATGAACCAGCAGCGCCCCTCCTCGCTCAGCGCCCGCAGGGTGGAAAGCTGCCCATAACCGCGCTGCGCCTCGTCCCGGAAGAACAGGTCCGCCTCGTCGATCAGCAGGAACAGCCGCTTGCCCACGCACTGCGCAGCCAGGTGCTCCACCACCTGCTCCAGCGCCGTTTCGGCAGGCAGCTCGAACTGCAGGGCCAGGCGCGGCGCCAGGCGGTGATCACGCAATGAAACGTAATGGCAGGCCAGGTGAGGATGGTCCTGCAAGCGGCGCTGCACGGCCTTCAGCAGGCTGCTCTTGCCCAGTTGCCGGCCGCCCACCACCAGGTAGTTGGCCGGCTCCCGGTTGAGCACGCGGGCCAGCATCTGTGCCCGGCCGAAAAACGAGCCCTGACGCACCACACCCCCACGGGTCTGGTAGGGCGAGATGCGCGTCACCCGCAGTTGGGCCGCCAGCAAGCGCAGCAGCACCTCGATGGGCCGCGCCGCCAGCAACAGCTCGGTCTGCGCGGCCCCATCCACCAGCACCAGCAGGTTGGCGGGATCGGCGCAATGGTCCCGCAGGGCCTCGCCTGCCTCCTCGCGCACCACCAGCATCACGTCGAGCCCGGTCTGCTGGGCGCGCAGGTGCTGCAGCAGCAACTCGTCGGCCAGCCCCGGCTCCGGCAGGTAGACCAGGCAGCGGTCCATGGACACCGGCAACTCGCCCTTGAACAGCCACTCCCCCATCACCCCCGGGAGGCTCCAGCCGCTGCTCGGCCGGTACTCCGCTCCCAGGCGCAAGGCCAGGGCACCCAGGCGCTGCGAGGCCGTGCCCCGCGCATAGGTCAGGGCCTGCCGCCAGCGACCGGCATTGGTTCCGGCTGCCATCAGCGTCGACTCTCGGCGCCCCAGCAGGCCCAGCAGACGGTCCAACCGAAGCAGTTGCCCCACCGGCAGGCGCAGCAGCCGGGACGGCTGCATCTGCACCGGCATCAACAGCGGGTGGCGGAGCAGCAACAACAGCGTCGCAATAGCGAACAGCACACCGCAGGCGACCACCACCGCGTGCAGGGTATCGATAATGGGGACCCGCGCCTTGTCCGCCTCCTGGCAGTTCAGGGGCAGATAGCCCTGGGGGAACGGCGGGTTGCCCGGTCGGCAACTGGACATGTTCAGTTGCCGGTCGAAGTCGAGAATCATCTGCGTGCCCGCCAGGGTGCCCAGCTCGTCCTGATCCACCACCGTCACCACCAGGCGATAGGGCGCAGGCGACTCGATACGCACGCTGCTGCGGTTCGCCGGGAGCAGGTAGGGCGTGATGTCTGCCGGCCAGTCCCCTTCGATCTGCTGGACATCCATCAGCTTGCGGCGCACGTCCATCACATCGCCCCAGACCCGGTCCATGGCATTGATCGCCAGCACACGGCCCCGACTGAACGGATTGAGGTGAGGGGTCAGCACCAGACTGCCCAGGAACAGCGTGGCCAAGGCCACCAGTACCAGCCGAACGGCACCCGGGCGACGGATCAGCGCCCGGAGCATGCGTCGATCACCTTCAGCCCGGCCTCGCGGATCACACTGGAGCGCCACTGCAGGCGCGCCCCCGCCTCGGTTTCCTGGGCCGTGATCAGGTTGTTCCAGAACAGCCGACGCAACTCAGCATCGGCCAGGTATGGATGAGCCCGCCCCAGGTCATCAGCCTGCAGGCGCTCCTGCAGGCGAGCGCGCGCCGATGGCTCCTCTGCCAACGGCAGGAAGGCCTGCCAGAGCCGCTCGCTGCCCATCAACTGGTGGTTAAGGGTTTCAGCCGAGGGGCCCTCTCCGGGATCGGCCAGGGCCTGCAACCCCTCCTCCACCAGCGCCGGGTGCCCACCGGTGGTTTCCAGCAGCACACCCAGCGCAGCCGGATCGAAGGGGCGGCCCGGCCAGCGCTGCAGGGCCAGGGCTTCCAGGTCGCCAGGGCCGATTTCCGGCCAATGCACCACTTGGGCAATGTTCAGCAACGACAGGTCGCCGCTGCGGTACTTCAGGTCCGCCAGGGCCTCGCCACCACAGAGCAGCAGGTGCAACTGACCGCCATGCATCTCGCTGAGGCTGCGCAGGATGCCGGCGAGGGTCTCGCGCAGGGCCTCAGTGCCCTGCTCGAAACGACTGACCAGACAGAACAGCCGCTCGCCATTGAGCAAGCGGCGTTCCAGCGCAGCCTCGAACTCATAGTCGGAGCCCACCTCGGCAAACCCGCACTGCCGACCGATGGCCGAGAAATAGTCGGCACTGGCCGTGCTGGTGCTGAATGGCGGCTGTACGTGCAGCACCGCCGCCTCGCCGTACAGGGCCCGTGCCCGCGCCAGCAGGGCCTGGCGGAACGGCGGCTGCCCCCAGTGGGCCTGGGACAGGAGCATGAGAATGGGGAACGGCGCCAGCCGCCCCAGCCGCTCGAAAAGCCCCTCGATGAAACCCGCAAAAGGGCCACCACCGGACACTTCCTGCTGCAACGGAAACTCCTGCTCGAAACCCGCCGCTTCGAACAGGCGATTGGTCTCGGCCTCGGTCAAACGCAGGTAGCGGGCGCAGGCCAGCAGACGGTCACGGGACTTGGGGTTGGGCAGAGACAGCCCGTTGCGCCAGTTGTTGACCGCCTCGCGGCTGAGGCCGATCTCGGTGGCGACACCGGCCGCGCTGGCACGAATGCGCCGCATGTAGAGGGTGAGCAACTGGGAAAACAGCGGGTTCTGCATCGGTCGATCCAGGCGAAACGCCCCGCATGGCGGAGCAGGAAAAGGCCCGCCAAAGGGCGGGCCAGAGGAATCCAGGGGGACGGCAGGGGGCATGAGCCGCCCCCTGCGCTCAGGCTCAGCTGTAGCTGACACCCAGGTTGAAGGCGATGTGCTCGAGTGCAGCCTTTTCCTGCTTGCTGATCTTGCTACCAAAGCCCAGGAAGCCGCCGGCCGACGCGGCCACGGCCTTGCCCAGCGCCACCAGGGTCTCGCAGTAGATTCGCGCATCGTCAGCCGCCACACGGGCCTGGAGGATCGCACGGACGCGCCCCAGCTCTGCCGAATAGTCCATCGACGTGCTCACCAGTTCCTGCAACAGAGCAGGGGCGTTGCCGACGACGTTGGTGGCCACCCGCGAGAACAAGGGGCTGCCCGAACCGGCCAGGGCCACCAGTTGCTTCATGAAGGCCTCCACCTCCTTCTTGTCGAACTTGCCATCGGAAGCCGCCACCAGCAGGAACACCAGCACCGGTGAACGGCACAGGGCATGGAACTCCTCGGCACTGAAGTCGGTATTTTCCTGCCCTGCGGAGCCGGAACTCTCGCCAGCCTGTTCGACGTAGTGGGCGTTCCACAGCGCCCAGCCCTGCTCGTGGCGCTCCATGCCACTGAAGAACACCTGGCCCAGTGTCTTGATCTCATCCGCGGAAAAGCCCGCCTCCTCCAGGACCTCGGGTTTGTGCACGGCGAAACCCGAGGCGTGGCTGGCATTGCGATAAGGCAGCAACCACTGGAAGCGCCGCCCACGGTCGGAGGCAAAGCGCACATCGGCGATCAGGCAATCGGTCTTGCCCGTGGGCAGGGTCACCATGCCGTCGCGGATGAACACCGCGCCCAGGGTGTCGCCGTCCAGTTCGCTGATACGGGCCTCGCCGGCCTGCATGGCTTCTGCCGAGCTGCCCATCGCCAGACGCACCATCCGGGAGCTCTGGTCCACCCCGAGGTAACCGACGATGGGGATGAGCATCTCCCCGTCCGAAACGCTCTGCACTGCATGACCGGCGAAGAATCCAGCCATCTCCATCACTTTTCTTGCGTGTTCCATCCGTTGGCGTCCTTGTTCGAGTCGGCGGCCCTGCGGCCACCTGAGGGGGTCATTGAAGAGGAAAGACACAGAGGCCCAGGGCCTCGGGCAGGAAGTCCCGCACATCCTGCAGCACCTTGTCGTCCAGTGCGTGAAGCAGTAGCGAGGTGCCAGCATCAATCTGCAGTACCAGCGCCCGCTTTGTGAAGAGCAGGAAAAGGCTTTCGTGATCCATGTCGATAATCGAGGATGCCAGGCGCTCCTCATCCGTCAGCGGCGGGTTGATGTAGCCCATGCCCAGGCTGGTGTAGGTCCCCACCAGGTTGTTCCAGACCAGCTTGGCCAGCGCCGGGTGTCCAGCCAGCCCGAAGTACTCGGTGCCCTCGAAGGTCGGGTTGGCAAGGATGATTTCGCCGCCATCGGCCAGCGCTGCGATCAGCTCCAGATCCTGAGTCGCCCGCTCCTCGATCATCCGCACGATGGGCGTGCCCTGGTAGCTGGCTGCCTCCGCAGCGGCGGGACTGCTGAGGTAGGCCCGCTGGTAGAAGTCCACCAGCATCGACACCTGGGCGTCATCGGCACGGGCCAGGCGGCAGGAACTGAGCGTGGCATCCCGTCCCTTGCAGGCCAGGCCCGCAAAATCCACTCCACACCAGGATCGGATCGAATGGGGCAGGTCCCTGGACTCCAGACCGACCAGTTCGGCCTCGTGCAGGCGGCGGGCCGGCATGCGGTCCGAGACGTAGTCGAAGTCAGCGTTGACGATCACCAGCAGTTGGCGGATCAGTTCGTTGCGCAGGCTCATGGAGGCTCCCGTTTCCCTGGATTGATGAAAAGACGGGCCCAGTATTCCGCGCCCCGCACGACGAGGCAGTCCCGGAGTTGTCAGGCCTGCCGGGCGCCGGTTGACACGCCGTCAAGTGGAGCCCGGGAGGCCCTCGCATCCGTGAACCGCGTCATTTTCCGTACATGGCGTCAGGCGTATCCTTCGCGCCACGCCGGACCATCAGGGACAGTCGGCGCAGCCACAGGGACGTCGACAGGCACAGCGCCCGCTCGCCACCCGGCCGCACCCCGAGGGTCGCCCCCATCGCATGCTCCACAGGAGATCGTCATGAAAGCCCTCGCCGGTGGCCTTGCCGCCCTGTTCCTCTGTGCCTGCACCCAGGCCGCCGACTGCGGTTTCACGCCGCTCCCCCTCAGTGCCAATGCTGAAGCGCCGAACGTGTTCGTCGGCAAGGGCCAGCGCCTGGAAGTCAGCTTCACCAACGAAAACCCTGAGATCAAAGAGCCGGACGCCTTCCCCGAGCCCCCCGTGGTGCTGCATGACACCGCCAGCGGCAAGCGCTGCAACATCGAGGATGGCGGCATCTGGGCCCGTGAGCCGCTGTACCTGAGCCGCGACGAGAAGCGCCTGGTGACCTTCGAGTACAGCGGCTCCAACGCCGACCTGGTGGCCTACGACACCGCCACCTGCAAGGTGGTCCACCGCCTGGAGATCTCCGGCAAGCGCGCCGCCGTGGTGGGCGAGCAGTTGGTGCTGGGCAGCCAGTGCGACGGTGACTCGCTCGGCAGTTGCAAGAAACAGGCGCGCCAACCCGTCCAACCGTTCTGCAAACCCTGATAGGGAACGTCAATGAGCCTCGACACCTGCATCGTCAACGCCTGCAAGGCCGCCTGGGATGAAAGCTTCATCGCCGGTACCAAGAACAAGGACAACTGCTCCGGCTTCCTCCAGTCGGTTGCCGCTGCCCTCAACGTGCCGATCCCCGCCGGCAACGCCAACGACATCATGACCGGCCTGCCCCAGGCCAGCGGCTGGAAGGAGCTGAAGAGCGGTGCGGAAGCGGCCCAGAAGGCCTCCCAGGGCTGGCTCGTGATCGCCGGTCTGAAAGGCAGCGACCACAGCCCAGCACGCTTCAGCGGTCACGTCGCCGTGGTCATCGGCGGCACCCTGTACCACGGGAAGTACCCGCGCTGCTGGTGCGGCAGCACCGCAGGCCCGGTGGGCCAGAGCCAGGGCGTGCGCTCGGTCGGCGAGGTGTGGAACCGCACCGACCGCGACCTGGTGAAGTACTTCGTGTACGAAACCGCCAGCTGCGCCAAGTAAGCCCGCCACGCCGTGGATGATCCCCCCTCATCCACGGCGCCCGCCTTCCGGGCCGTTTCCGGCTCTCCCCCGCTGTACCCCGCACACCTCGCCAGTCGCCAGCGCACAGCCCGGCTCGAACATGAGCCAAATTCATGTTCCCGGTGGCACAGGCCGTAAACCCCTCATCTTTGCTATGATCGGCGCCCTTTTTTTCGCCCAGCCAGACAGGTCACTCATGTCCAGCACGCTCACCGATCGTGGCGCACGCCTCAACGCCCTCCAGCAAGCCCTCAAGGAACGCATCCTGATCCTCGATGGCGGCATGGGCACCATGATCCAGGGCTACAAGCTGCAGGAGGAGGACTACCGCGGCGCGCGCTTCGCCGACTGGCCCAGCGACGTGAAGGGCAACAACGACCTGCTGCTGCTGAGCCAGCCGCAGGTGATCGCCGAGATCGAACGCGCCTATCTGGATGCCGGCGCCGACATCCTCGAGACCAACACCTTCAACGCCACCCGCGTGTCCCAGGCCGACTACGGCATGGAAGCGCTGGTATACGAGCTGAACGTCGCCGGTGCCCGCGTGGCCCGCCAGGTGGCCGATGCCAAGACCCTGGAGACCCCGGACCGCCCGCGCTTCGTCGCCGGCGTCCTCGGCCCCACCAGCCGCACCTGCTCCATCTCCCCGGACGTGAACAACCCCGGCTACCGCAACGTCACCTTCGACGAGCTGGTGGAGAACTACACCGAGGCGACCCGTGGGCTGATCGAGGGCGGCGCCGACCTGATCCTGATCGAGACCATCTTCGACACCCTCAACGCCAAGGCGGCGATATTCGCCGTGCAGCAGGTGTTCGAGGAGGACGGCGTCGAACTGCCGATCATGATCTCCGGCACCATCACCGATGCCTCCGGCCGCACCCTCTCCGGGCAGACCACCGAAGCGTTCTGGAACTCGGTGCGCCACGCCAGGCCGATCTCCGTGGGCCTGAACTGCGCCCTCGGCGCCAAGGAACTGCGCCCCTACCTGGCGGAGCTGGCAGCCAAGGCCGAGACCCACGTCTCCGCCCACCCCAACGCCGGCCTGCCCAACGCCTTCGGCGAATACGACGAGACCCCGGCGGAAATGGCCGCCGTGGTGGAAGAGTTCGCCGCCAGCGGCCTGCTGAACATCGTCGGCGGCTGCTGCGGCACCACCCCGCCGCACATCCAGGCCATCGCCGAAGCCGTGGCCAAGCACAAGCCCCGCGCCCTGCCGGACATTCCCAAAGCCTGCCGCCTGTCAGGCCTGGAGCCCTTCACCATCGATCGCAACTCGCTGTTCGTGAACGTCGGCGAGCGCACCAACATCACCGGCAGTGCCAAGTTCGCCCGCCTGATCCGCGAGGAGAACTACACCGAAGCCCTCGAAGTCGCCCTGCAGCAGGTGGAAGCCGGCGCCCAGGTGATCGACATCAACATGGACGAGGGCATGCTCGACTCGAAGGCGGCCATGGTCACCTTCCTCAACCTGATCGCCGGCGAGCCCGACATCTCCCGCGTGCCGATCATGATCGACTCCTCCAAGTGGGAAGTGATCGAAGCCGGCCTCAAGTGCATCCAGGGCAAGGGCATCGTCAACTCCATCTCCATGAAGGAAGGCGTCGAGCAATTCAAGCACCACGCCCGCCTGTGCAAGCGCTACGGCGCCGCCGTGGTGGTGATGGCCTTCGACGAGGTCGGCCAGGCCGACACCGCCGCACGCAAGAAGGAAATCTGCAAGCGCAGCTACGACATCCTCGTCAATGAAGTGGGCTTCCCCCCGGAAGACATCATCTTCGACCCGAACATCTTCGCCGTCGCCACCGGCATCGAAGAGCACAACAACTACGCCGTCGACTTCATCGAGGCCTGCGCCTACATACGCGACGAGTTGCCCCATGCACTCTCCTCCGGCGGCGTCTCCAACGTCTCGTTCTCCTTCCGTGGCAACAACCCGGTGCGCGAGGCCATCCACTCGGTCTTCCTCTACCACGCCATCCGCAACGGCCTGAGCATGGGCATCGTCAACGCCGGCCAGTTGGAGATCTACGACGAGATCCCTGCAGAGCTGCGCGAGAAGGTCGAAGACGTGGTGCTCAACCGCCACGAAGGCAGCACCGAGGCCCTGCTGGCCATCGCCGAGAACTACCGGGGCGGCGGCGCCGTCAAGGAAGCCGAAGACGAGGAATGGCGCAGCTACCCGGTGACCAAGCGCCTGGAACACGCCCTGGTCAAGGGCATCACCGCCTTCATCGTCGAAGACACCGAGGAGTGCCGCCAGCAGTGCGCGCGCCCCATCGAAGTGATCGAAGGCCCGTTGATGGCCGGCATGAACGTGGTCGGCGACCTGTTCGGCGCCGGCAAGATGTTCCTGCCCCAGGTGGTCAAGTCCGCCCGCGTGATGAAGCAGGCCGTGGCCCACCTGATTCCCTTCATCGAAGCCGAAAAGGGCGACAAGCCCGAGGCCAAGGGCAAGATCCTCATGGCCACCGTCAAGGGCGACGTGCACGACATCGGCAAGAACATCGTCGGCGTGGTGCTCGGCTGCAACGGCTACGACATCGTCGACCTCGGCGTGATGGTCCCGGCGGAGAAGATCCTGCAGACCGCCATCGCCGAGAAGTGCGACATCATCGGCCTCTCCGGGCTGATCACCCCCTCCCTCGACGAGATGGTCCATGTCGCCCGGGAAATGCAGCGCCAGGGCTTCCAGCTGCCGCTGATGATCGGCGGCGCCACCACCTCCAAGGCCCACACGGCGGTGAAGATCGAGCCGCAGTACAGCAACGACGCCGTGGTCTACGTCACCGACGCCTCCCGCGCCGTGGGCGTGGCCACCAGCCTGCTGTCCAAGGAGCTCAAGCCTGAGTTCGTCGAGAAGACCCGCGTCGACTACGCCGAAGTCCGCGAACGCACCGCCAACCGCGCTGCCCGCACCGAGCGCCTGGCCTACGCCGACGCCATCGCCAACAAGCCGGCCTTCGACTGGACCGACTACCGCGCACCCAAGCCCAGCTTCACCGGGGTGCGCGTGCTGGAAGACATCGACCTCGCGGTACTGGCCGAGTACATCGACTGGACGCCCTTCTTCATCTCCTGGGACCTGGCCGGCAAATACCCGCGCATCCTCACCGACGACGTGGTGGGCGAAGCCGCCACCGCGCTGTTCGCCGACGCCCAGGCCATGCTGAAGTCGCTGATCGAGCAGAAACTGATCAAGGCCCGCGCGGTGTTCGGCTTCTGGCCCGCCAACCAGATCAACCACGACGACATCGAAGTGCGCAACGAACACGGCAAGCCGCTGGCCGTCCTGCACCACCTGCGCCAGCAGACCATCAAGCCCGATGGCAAGCCGAACCTCAGCCTGGCCGACTTCGTCGCACCGAAGGAGAGCGGCGTCACCGACTACGTCGGCGGCTTCATCACCACCGCCGGCATCGGCGCCGAGGAGCTGGCCAAGCAGTACGAAGCCAAGGGCGACGACTACAACGCCATCATGGTCAAGGCCCTCGCCGACCGCCTGGCCGAAGCCTGCGCCGAGTGGCTGCACGAGCGCGTGCGCAAGGAACACTGGGGCTACGCCGCCGATGAGCAACTGGACAACGAAGCCCTGATCAAGGAGCAGTACAAGGGCATCCGCCCTGCCCCCGGCTACCCGGCCTGCCCGGACCACACCGAGAAGGCCACCCTGTTCCGCCTGCTGGACCCGACCGCCGAGTTCGGCAAGCCCGGCCAGAGCGGCGTGTTCCTCACCGAGCACTTCGCCATGTTCCCGGCTGCCGCCGTGTCCGGCTGGTACTTCGCCCACCCCGATGCACAGTATTTCGCCGTCGGCAAGGTCGAGCGCGACCAGATCGAGCAGTACAGCAAGCGCAAGGGCCAGGAGCAGACAGTCAGCGAACGCTGGCTCGCGCCCAACCTGGGCTACGACAGCTGAGCCTTCGGCAGGGCGCCCAGCGGCGCCCTGCCTTCATTCTGTCCCCCTCTCTGCTCCCCCTGCCTCGCCTCCTCGCGACCGTCCGTCCCTTCGGACTGGAGGAGTTTCCGAAAACGCCGATAGTCAGAGCAGGCGGGCCTGCTGGCCAGGCATTGCGTTTGCATGCTGATCTGAGCGGCCCCGGGAGCCCTACAGCTCCCCTTCGAGACCGGGAAACGAGGAGTACCTGCATGTCGCTGTTGCCTGATCGTATTTCCACCCGCCTGACCCTGGGCGCCATCCTCCTGCTGCTGTTGACCGCCCTCGCGGTGTTCGCCGTGATGGTGCTGCGTGGCCAGCCCCGCGTCGTCGCCGAGAGCAACGCCCTGATCGAACAGACCGGCAGCGCCATCGTGCGCCAGCTCGGCCTGCAGCTCGCCGGCATCCAGGGCCTCACGGTGAGCATGGCCCACCTGGCCCAGACCCTGCCCCGTGACGAGGCGCTCTACCGCACCACCTACCCCCCCCTGATCGACAACAGTGGCGACGCCGCCATCGCCGGCGGCGGTGTCTGGCCGGAACCCAATGCCTTCACCAGCGGCACCGAGCGCCGCAGCTTCTTCTGGGCGCGCAACGCCAACGGAGCCTTGGACTACTCCGACGACTACAACAAGCCCGACGGCCCCGGCTACCACAACGACGCCTGGTACACCGGCGCCCGTAATGCGGCCGGCGACGCCTGTGTCTGGTCCGAGGCCTACCAGGACCCGGTCAGCAAGGTGCCGATGGTCACCTGCAGCGTGCCCTACCAGTTGCAGGGCCGCTTTGCCGGGGTCAGCACCATCGACCTGCGCCTGGACGACCTCGCTCGTTTCCTCAAGGAACAGGGCACTGTCACCGGCGGCTACGCCTTCGCCCTGGACCAGGCCGGCAACGTCCTGTTCTTCCCCCTCGGCCAGGATGTGACCATGCAGAAGTTCGACGACCTGGTCGCCCGCGAGGCCTGGCTCGCGCCGCTGCTGGAGACCCGCCGCAAGGCCGCCGCCGACGGCCATGCCAGCGTCCGACTGGACGAGGACACCGTGCTCGGCACCGCCGTCCAGGCCAACCTGTTCCGCATGCCGCAAACCGGCTGGATAGTCGGGCTGGTCACTCCCCAGGCCCGTGTCACCGGCCTGGCCCACGCACTGACCTATGAGTTGCTGGCCTTCCTCCTGCCGCTGCTCAGCCTGCTGCTGCTGTTCGTCTGGCTGGCCGGGCGCAAGCTGCTGGAACAGATCGGCGAGACCACCGCGCAGATCCAGGCCCTCGGCAATGGCCAGTCCGGCCAGGGCGGTGCCCTCAGCGTGCTGCGCAACGACGAGATCGGCCAACTGCGCCAGGCGGTCAACCAGTACGCCGGACGCCTGCAGGGCATGCTGCAGAGCATCGCCAGCGAGTCCCAGCGCCTGCGTGACGAGGCCAGCAGCCTCGGCCGCCTGAGCAGCGCCCTGCTGCAACGGGCCGAACAGCAGCGCCAGGAGAACACCCAACTGGCCACCGCCATCACCCAGATGTCGTCCAGCGCCCATGAAGTGGCACAGAACACCAACGACTGCGCCGACACTGCCCAACGCTCCCAGAGCGTGGTGCGCCAGGGCCAGGACAAGGTGGCCGCCAACAGCCGCGCCATCCAGGCCCTGGCCGGCGAGATGGCCAGTGCTGCTGCCGTGATCGCTCAACTGGAGCAGGACAGCCAGCAGGTCGGCGCCGTTCTGGACGTGATCAAGGCCATCTCCGAGCAGACCAACCTGCTGGCACTCAACGCCGCCATCGAGGCTGCCCGGGCCGGCGAGCAGGGCCGGGGCTTCGCCGTGGTGGCCGACGAAGTGCGCTCCCTGGCTGGCAAGACCCAGAGCTCGGCCAACGAGATCAGCGGCATGATCGCCAACCTCCAGCAGGCCTCGCGCCAGGCGGTGCAGGCCATGCAGGCCGGCGAAGCCCGCACCCGCCACGCCGTGGAGGAGGCAGAGGGCGCCGCCAGCAGCCTGTCGGCCACGGTGCAGAGCTTCGACGACATCTCCCAGCGCGCCCAGCAGATTGCCGTCGCCGCGCAACAGCAGAGCCACGTCACCCAGGAAATCAACGAACTGGCCGTGCGCATCCACTCTGCCAGCGAGGAGAACGCCCGCGACGCCGTGGACCTCGACGCCCTCGGGCACTCCGTGCAGGATGCCGCCAGTCGCCTGGCCGAGCTGAGTCGCGGTCGCTGAAACCGCGACGCCGCTCACCGAAGGAAACGGGAGCCTGCCTGCTCCCGCTTCCCTCTCCACCGCCGGGCGTCGAGATCCCGGCGCCCCTACTTAAGCGCCCACACCGGTGGTAGGATGCGCGCCCCATGCGTATCCACGACCTCGACCAACAGCTCGCCGCCCTCGGCGCCAAGCCCATTCACCGGGATCGGATGCTGCGCGCCTGGCTGCAGGGCAAACCCCTGGACAGCGGCCGCCCGCGCCAGCAGGCCGACGACTTCCTGCCGCTGCGGGTGCGCGAAGCCCTGCCTGCCCTCACCGAGACCCTCGACGGCCTGGTACGTCTGCGCTCCGAGCACCCCGGTGGCGACGGCTCGGCCCGCCTGCTGGTGGGCCTGGGCGACGGGCAGATGGTGGAGAGCGTATTGCTGCCCCGAGACGGCCTGTGCGTCTCCAGCCAAGTGGGGTGCGCCGTGGGCTGCGTGTTCTGCATGACCGGCAAGAGCGGCCTGCTGCGCCAGGTCTCCAGCCTGGAGATCGTCGCCCAGGTGGTGCTCGCGCGGCGCTATCGCCGGGTCAAGAAGGTGGTGTTCATGGGCATGGGCGAGCCGGCCCACAACCTCGACAACGTGCTGGAAGCCATCGATCTGCTCGGCACCCTCGGCGACATCGGCCACAAGAACCTGGTGTTCTCCACCGTCGGTGATCCCCGCGTGTTCGAGCGCCTGCCGCACCTGCGGGTCAAGCCCGCCCTCGCCTTGTCACTGCACAGCAGCAAGGCCGACGTGCGCGAACGGTTGCTGCCGAAAGCCCCGCGCATCACCCCGGACGAACTGGTGGAACTGGGCGAGGCCTACGCCCGCCAGGTCGGCTACCCCATCCAGTACCAGTGGACCCTGCTCGAAGGCATCAACGACAGCCTGGAAGAGGCCGAAGGCATCCTGCGCCTGCTCAAGGGCAAGTACGCGGTGATGAACCTGATCCCCTACAACAGCCTGGAAGTTGACGACTACAGCCGTCCCAGCGGCGAGCGCATCGTCGAACTGGTGCACTACCTGCACCGCAACGGTGTACTGACCAAGGTACGCAACTCCGCTGGCCAGGACGTGGAAGGCGGTTGCGGCCAACTGCGCGCCCGTGCCGTAGAGCGGGTCAACACCCGGCGGCTGCACTCACCCGCCTCCTGAAGCAAATCCACGGAAAGCACCTACGCTTGCAGCAGGAGGTGCCCCATGGACGACCCACAGCAAGACCGCCCACTGACCTTCCGCGAAATGCTCCACAGCGTCGCGGCAGCCGCATTCGGCGTACAAAGCGGCAAGAACCGGAGCCGTGACTTCAGCCGGGGCAAGCCCAGCCACTTCATCCTGCTGGGCGTGCTGTTCACCCTGGTGTTCGCGCTGATGCTGTTCGGCGTGGTGAAGCTGGTGCTGCACCTCGCCGGGCTCTGAGGCTCAGTCGAGCAACGGCTTCATGGTGAACCGGTAGACCCGCAGCCCGGGGTTGTAGAGGGCGCTGTAAGTGCGGAAATCCAGGCCCAGTTCCTTGCTCGACATGCGCGCCAGCAGGCGCCGGGCGTGCTCGACGTCCAACTGCATGTAGACGTTGGCTTGCAGGTCCTTGCCGCCACGCAGGACGAAATCCTGCCCGACATCGTAATCGTGCAGCAGCACCATGGCCCAGCCACCAAGGGTGAAATGGCCGCCCACCAGGTCATCGATGTAACCATCGATGGTCGCCTGGAGCACCTCGGGCGAGCTGTTGAGCACAGCGAAGTGCAGGTCGTGCCCCGGCTTTCGTCCCAGCTCCCGCGCCGCCTGCATGGTGCCCAGGGCCATCTGGTCATCCGCCACCCACACCGCATGGGTCTGCGGGTAGCGCCGCAGCAACTGCAACGCCTGCTGGTAGGCGCGATCGCGGCTCCACTGGGCGTACACGAGCTGGCGCAGGCGCACCTTGGGGTACTCCTCCAGCGCCCGCTGCAGACCTTCCTCGCGGCGCTGCGCCGCCGGGGTCTGCTTGATACCGGAGAAGGCGAGCATCTCTAAGGGCTGGTCCGGCTCACGGCTGCGCTGGCCATCGATCAGCGCACGGGCCAACAGGTAGCCGGCCACTTCCTCGTTGGCCACCAGGCTGCCAATCCAGTTCGAGTAACGCTCGCGGGGGCCGCCGACCATCCTCTGCTGGTCGTCGGTCAGGCTGCTGTTGATGGCGAACAGCTTCACCGGGCTGCCCTGGAACAGGCGCAGGATCTCCGGCCCCATGTACTGCTCGTTGGTGAACACCAGGTAATCAGGCGGCGCGGCCTCTTCCCTTATCTGCCGGGCCTGCTCCAGGGTGCGGCTGGAGTCATAGTCCCCATAGAGCACCTTCAGCGGCATGCCCAGGCGCTGGGCGGCGGCGTTCATGAAGGCGACATGAGACTGCCAGAAGGGCTCGGCGCTGTTGCCGGGGCAAAGGAAAACCACCGAAGCGCCATGGGCCAGCGCGCTGCAGCAGAGGCAAAGCCCAATCAGGAGAATACGCAGGAGAGGCATCGGGACATGGACTCGATTCGAAGCCCGCGCAGTATAACGACGCCCTGCGCAGGGCCCCGGTTCCGCACGTCCAATGGCCGACGGGGGATTACTGGTGGCTGACCCAGAACACCGCCGTGGCGACCACGATCAGGATGAGACAGAAAATCGCGACAGCATCGATACCGCTGTCCGGGCTGGAGTCTTCGGTGTGGTCGTTCATGGCAACCCCTTCTGGTGGTGATGGACAGGCACGCATCAGCAGTTAAGACCAGGCCCGGCACGGCCTCAAGGCAGGCCGTCGGAAGGAAAACTTGCGCCAACCAGCAAACCCTGCGCACGAGCAGGCGAGCGACCGGCCCGATGTTTTAACATCGGCGCCTCGCATCCCAAGGACAGGCCCCTCCCATGCTGCAGACACTGCTGGAAAAGCTCGGCATCACCGCCCCCACCACCCCCTTCGCCAAGCACGTCGCCGAAAGCCTCGAAGTGCTGGACATCCTGGCGCCGGGCCTGGCCGCACGGGCCGCCGCCTTCGTCCTCAGCGGGCGGGAGGAACAGGTCCTCGCCGAGCTGTCCCGGCTCAATGGCGAAGAGGCCACCGTCCTCCTCGACCAGCCCGCCACCGTCGGCTGGTGGTACCCCTCGGGCAACCTGCGCAACGACGCCCAGAAGCACAAGAAGCGCATCAACGCCGCGACCAATGCACGCACGCGCCTCTACGTGATCGGTGCCGAACCCGATGTCGTCGCCCTGGCCCGTTTCGGCAAGGTGCTGGCCGCCGCCTGCCAGGGCGTCAACATCACCCGCATCGCCCAGGTGCCCGACTGGTTCATCTACCTGGTGGTCGACGCCCTGCACACCACCCGCAAGGACTTCGGCAGCAAGATCAGCAGCGACCTGCGCCAGCACTGGACCCTCGACCTGCTCACGCGCCTGCTGGCGGTGGACGACCTGCCCGGCGGCGACGCCCTGCTGCTGGTGCTGGACCGCCGCGACCTCGGCGACTACCACTGGCGCGACCTCAACGCCCTGCTGCGCCTGCCCGACCTGGCCGACCACCTGCTGCAGCACCCCGACGCCACCCGCGCCCTGCCTGCCCGCCTCTCGGCCAGCGGCAACCTGTCCCTGGTGGGCCTGATCGGCCCCCACCCGCGCCTGGCCGCGGCCTACGCCGACATCCTCGTGCGTCTCGCGGTGAACAGCGCCAAGACCGTGCGTGCCGCCGCCGGCCCGCATGTGGAGACCCTGCCCCAGGACGTCAAGCTGGAACAGCTCGGCCTCCTGCTGGCAACCGGCAGCAGCAGCGAACGCACCCTGGCCGCCGACCTCCTCGCCCGCAGCGGTGAGGGCGCACGGGCGATTCTCCAGGCGCGCCTGGCCGAGGAAACCTCCAAGCCCGTGCAGCAGGCCCTGGCCAGCGCCATGGCCCGTCTGGACAGCCAGTCCAGCGCCGAGGAACAGGTGCTGCCGGAGGCCGGTGACTACGAGCGCTGCCCCGACGTGGAACTGGGAGCCGCCACCCTCGACCTGCTGCGCCGCAACCTCACCGAACTGCTGGAGGAGAGCCGCCTCGCCGCCGAGGAAGAGATCCGCAGCAACCTGGAGCACAAGCGCAAGTGGGACTGGCAGCAGAAGGCCTACAAGAAGCTCAAGGCCCTGACCGACAAGGACCTGCAGGCCGCCCTCGACTTCCTCAACGGCCAGGGCCGCAAGCTCTCCGACGGCCTTGAGGACGTGCTCGCCTACCGTGGCCGCCTGGCCGCCAGCGCCGACGTCAACCTGCTGCACGCCCTGCGGGTGACCCGCCGCCGCTACTTCAACGCCTACCAACTCATGCAATGGCTCAAGGGCGACGCCCTGCGCCGTCTCGACCTGCGCACCCTGGCCGACGCCCTGCGCCGCTGCGGCAGCGAAGAGCCGGAACGCGAGACCGCCGGCCTTTGCTTCGGCTGGAACTCGCCGCTGGCCCAGCTCGACCCCGATCGCGTCTGGCCGTTCTTCGCCGAGCACCCGCAGTTCCTCGAAGAGGCCTTCGGCCTGCGCCCCAACCATGGCCGCACCGAGTTCGACGTGCCCACCGCCCTCAGCCTGCTGGAGCGCTTCCCGGTGCTGCCGAAACGGCTGATCCCGGTGCTGCTGGAACTGGCCCTGGGCGCCAGCAAGACCAACCGCAGCGAAGCCCAGCGCCTGCTGGAAACCCTGCCCGACATCGCCGAGCGCGCCATCGAGGCCCTGGGCTCCAGCAAGCAGGAGATCCGCACCCTCGCCGCCGAATGGCTGCAACGCCTGGGCCGCCCCGAAGCCGTCCCCGCGCTCAAGGCCGCCCTGGCCAAGGAGAAGCGCGAGACCGTGCGCGCCGCCCTGCTCACCGCCCTGGAAGCCTTGGGCGACGACATCAGCGGTCACCTCGCACCCGCCGTACTGCTCGCTGAAGCGCGTAAGGGCCTGCAGGGCAAGGCCCCGGCCAGCCTGGCCTGGCTCGACCTGGACCGGCTGCCCGCCTGCCAGTGGCTGGACGGCAGCGCAGTGGAGCCGGAGATCGTGCGCTGGTGGGTGGTGCTCGCCTGCAAGCTCAAGGAGCCGGCCGGCAACGCCCTGCTCAACCGCTACCTGGAGCTGCTGGCCCCGGCCAGCCGGGCAGCGTTGGGCAAGGCCCTGCTGCTGGGCTTCATCGCCCAGGACACCCGCCACCCGAGCCAGGAGGAAGCCATCGCCCACGCCCAGGCCAACCTCGCCCAGCGCATGCAGAGCTACCAGGCCTGGGCCAAGTGGTCCCCCGAGTACGCCGACATCACCCAGGAGCAGGCCTTCGAGATCCTCAAGCGCGAGCACCTGTCCATCTACCTGGGCAGCGCCATCGCCGACAAGGGCATCCTCGCCCTCACCTGGGCCATGGCCGGCCACGAACTGGTCAGCCTGCTGCAGGCCTACATGCGCGACCACTACCAGCGCCGCGCCCAGGTCGAGGCCCTGCTCAGCGCCGCCGCCAACAGCAACGACCCGCTGGTGATCCAACTGCTGCTGGCCGTCGCCCGCCGCCACCGCACCGCCTCGGTCCAGGCCCTGGCCCGCGTGCTGGTGGAGCAGATCGCCCAGCGCAATGGCTGGAGCGCCGACGAACTGGCCGACCGCACCATCCCCAGCGCCGGCTTCGACGAACAGGGCGTGCTCAACCTGCAGTACGGCGAGCGCCTGTTCACCGCGCGCCTGGACGGTGCCCTCAAGCTGGAGCTGCGCAACCCCGACGACAAGGTGGTCAAGGCCCTGCCCGAGCCGCGCAAGAGCGACGACCCGGCGCTGATCAAGGAAGCCAAGACCCAGCTCTCCACCAGCAAGAAGGAGCTCAAGCAGGTCATCGAACTGCAGACCCAGCGCCTCTACGAAGCCATGTGCGCCGAGCGCCTGTGGCCTGCCGGCGAGTGGCGTGAATACCTGCAGCGCCACCCGGTGGTCACCCACCTGGTGCAGCGCCTGGTCTGGGCCGAAGTGGCCGAGGACGGCGCCCTGCGCCTGTTCCGCCCCACCGAGGACGGCAGCCTGATCGACCTCGACGACGACGAGGTCGAGCTGGACGAAGCCCGCCGCGTGCGCCTGGCCCATGCCGCCCTGGTGGACACCGACACCGCCAAGGCCTGGACCGCCCACTTCAAGGACTACAAGGTCAAACCGCTGTTCGCCCAGATGAGCCGCATGCTGCCCGAGCCCACCGCCAGCGGGGCGTCGGAGCAGGACGAAGGCAGCGGCGAACGCATCGCCGACCGCCTCGGCTGGCTCAGCGACACCTTCACCCTGCGCGGCACCCTCACCAAGCTCGGCTACCAGCGCGCCGCCGCCGAGGACGGGGGCTTCTTCGACCACTACTTCAAGGAGTTCTCCAGCCTGGGCCTGCGGGTGTGCATCGGCTTCACCGGCAACTGCCTGCCCGAGGAGAACGTCCCCGCCGCGCTCACCCACCTCAGCTACGAACGCATGGCCCAGCGCTGGTCCACCGGCGAGAGCCTGCCCCTGGCGGAGATCCCGCCCGTGCTGCTGGCCGAGACCTACGCCGACTACCGCGCCGCCGCCGACGCCTGCGTCGGCTTCGATCCCCAGTGGAAGAAGAAGACACCATGGTAAGCACCGCCCTGCGCCACAGCGCCGAACACCTGCATGCCGACGAATTGGTGCGCCTGACCGAAGCCGACCAGCAGGCCGGCGCCGACCTGCCCCCGGGCTGGCTGCGCTCGCCGCGTTCGGTGCGCCGCTTCATCCTCGGTGACGACGCCCTGGGCATCAGCCGCAAGTTCTACGGCGACGACGCCCTGGTTGACCGCGCCATCGTCACCCTGCTCGGCCGCCAGGGGCTGATGCTGGTGGGCGAGCCGGGCACCGCCAAGTCGATGCTCTCCGAGCTGTTGGCCGCCGCCATCAGCGGCGACTCCACCCTCACCATCCAGGGCACCGCCGGCACCACCGAGGACCACATCAAGTACTCCTGGAACTACGCCCTGCTGCTGGCCGAGGGGCCGACCCCGCGCGCCCTGGTGCCCTCACCGCTGCACCAGGGCATGCAGACCGGCAAGCTGGTGCGCTTCGAGGAGATCACCCGTTGCCCGCCGGAGATCCAGGACGTGCTCGTCTCCCTGCTCTCCGAGAAGCAGATGATGATCCCCGAGCTGGGCGAAGGTGGTCGCCTGCTGGCCCGCCCCGGCTTCAACCTGATCGCCACCGCCAACCTGCGTGACCGCGGCGTGCACGAGATGTCCGCCGCCCTCAAGCGCCGTTTCAACTTCGAGACGGTGCGCCCCATCGCCGACAGCGAATTCGAAGTGGAGCTGGTGATGCGCCAGCTGCAGCGCGAGCTGGGCGAGCAGGCCGGCAAGGTCGCCGTCGAGCGGGACGTCATCACCCTGCTGGTCACCGTGTTCCAGGAGCTGCGCCAGGGCAGCACCCGCGAAGGCACGGCGATCAAGGCCCCGGAAGCGGTGATGTCCACCGCCGAAGCGGTCAGCGTCGCCTACGCCGCCGCCCTGGAGGCCCGCTACCTGGGCGACGGCCGCCTGACCGCCGCCGAGCTGGCGCGCCAACTGCTCGGCGTGGTGTTCAAGGACAGCCAGGACGACGCCCGCCGCCTGCGCCACTACCTGGACAGCGTGGTGCGCGAGCGCGCCCGCCGCGACGACCACTGGAAGCGTTTCTTCGATGCCAGCAAGGGCCTGTGGGACTGAACCATGGCAGAGGCCTTCGCCAGCGACCCGCGCCTGCCCGAACGGCTGCAGGCCGCCGCCCGTGAGCGCGCGGCCCTGGCCCAGGCCGGCATTCACCTGGTGCCGGTGCGCCACCACAGCCCGGCCTGCGCCTTCGCCCTGCGCCAGCAACTCCAGGCCCTGCAGCCGGCGGCCATCCTGATCGAGGGGCCGGCGGACTTCGACCGGCTCATCCCCGACCTGCTGGACTCCCGCAGCCGGCCGCCCCTGGCGATCCTCTCCCAGCACCGCCGGCCCGACGCCGAGGGCGAGCCGGCGCTGCGCTCGGCCTTCTTCCCCTTCTGCGACTACTCGCCGGAATGGCAGGCCCTGCAGGACGGCCAGCGCCTGGGGGCGCAACTGGCCTTCATCGACCTGCCCTGGGCCCGCCAGCATGACGAGGAGCAGGCCGCCGACCAGCAGCGCAGCCTGATGGCCGAGCGCTACCTGGCCCACAGCCGCTACCTCGCCGCCCTGGCCCGTGAGGCCCACTGCCGGGACCACGACGAACTCTGGGAGCACCTGTTCGAGCTGCGCCCCCGCGCGGCGCTGGCCGACTGGCAGCGGCTGTTCGACGACGCCTTCGCCTGGTGCGCCATGGCGCGGCTGGACTACGAGGACGACGTGCTCGCCGCCGAGGGCTCCCTGGCCCGCGAAGCCCACATGCTCGGCTGCATCCGCGACTGGCGTGGCCGGGTGGACGGCCCGCTGGTGGTGGTCACCGGCGGCTTCCACACCCTGGCGCTGGTGGAGGCCCTGGCCGCCGGCACCCCGGCACCGGCCAGACCCGCCGACCCGGAGGACAGCCAGGCCTGGCTGATCCGCTACAGCTTCGACCGCCTCGACGCCCTCAACGGCTACGCCTCCGGCATGCCCTCCCCGGCCTATTACCAGCAGGTCTGGGACGCGCTGCAGGGCGAAGAGGACGACGCCCTCGCCCGCCAGCGCATCGCCACCCGCCTGCTCAGTGGCATCGCCGCCGAAACCCGCGAGCAGCGCCTGGCCGATGCCCTGACCTTCGCCAGCGTGAGCAACGCCGCCGAACAGGCCGCCGGCCTCGCCCGGCTGCGCCAGCACCCCGGCCCAGGGCGCTACGACCTGCTCGACGCGGTGCACGCCTGCTTCGTCAAGGGCAGCCTGGACGAGGGCCAGGACGGCCTGCTGCGGGCCGTGCAGCGCCACCTGGGCGGCAACCGCCTGGGCGACGTGCCGCCCTCGACCCAGGCCCCGCCCCTGGTGGAAGAAGCCCGTCGGCTGGCCCTCGCCCACCGCCTGGACCTCAGCGACAGCCTGGCCCGGCGCACCCGGCTGGACCTCTACCGCAAGCCCCGTCACCGTGCCCGCAGCCGCTTCCTGCACCTCATGGCCTACCTGGACAGCGGCCTGGCCCGGCATCAGGGCGGACCGGACTTCGTCAACGGCAGCGGCCTCGACCTGCTCTTCGAGGAATGGGAGTACGCCTGGTCGCCGCTGGTGGAAGCCAACCTCATCGAACGGGCCGAACAAGGCAGCCACCTGCGCGACATCGCCCTGCGCCGCCTGCTGGACGAGGAGCGCGCGCTGCTGGGCCAGGGCCAGGGCCGCAGCGCCGGCCGCGTGGCGCAACTGGTGGCCCGTGCCGGGCTGATCGGCCTGGGCGAGCAGTTGCCGAGGCTGTTCCAGCGCCTGGCCGAACACCTGGACGAAGACCCCGAGCTGGCCTCGGTGGTCGCCTGCGGCCAGCGCCTGCTGCACCTCTGGCGCGGCCGCGAACTGCTCGGGCTGGAGGAGCAACCGCAACTGCCGGCGCTGCTGCAGCGCATCGTGCCGGCGGCGCTGTTCCTGGTACCGGGCCTGGCCCTCTGCGCCCCCGAGCAGGAAGGCGCCGCCGTGGATGCCCTGCTGGCCCTGCGCGAATTCATCCGCCTGGGCAGCGGCCTGGTGGGCCTTGATGGCCAGGACGAAGCCCTGCAGGGCGCCCTGGCCAATCTCCGCGACGAGGCGCCGCCCACCCTGGCCGGCGCCCTGGACGCGCTGCGCTACCTGGACGATCTCGATGACGAGGCCCGCCTGGCCGAAGCCCTGGGCCGCCGCTTCGGCCCAGGCGCCGACAGCGAGGACGCCGTGCGCTACCTCGGCGGGCTGCTGCAGGCCGCACCGGAGCTGATCCTGCGGGTCGAACACCTGGGCCAGGCACTCAACACTCTGGTGGCCGGCTGGGACGAGGCCACCTTCGTCCGCCACCTGCCCGACCTGCGCCTGACCTTCACCCGCCTCAAGCCCCAGGAGACCGGGCGTCTGGCCAGCCAATTGGCCGCGCTGAACGGCCTGGGCGACAGCGCCCTGGACAGCGCGCACCACGAACTGGACAGCCACGACCTGCTCGCCGGCGCCGCCCTGCATCTGGCGCTCGGGCGCTCGCTGGCGCGCGACGGCCTGCTCGACTGGGCCACGGAAGCCGACCATGACTGACCTGGAAACCGCCCGCCGCTGGCGCCTGATCCTCGGCCGCTACGCCGACCGCGCCCTCGACCAGGCCGCCCTGAACCCCACCGACGCGCGGCTGGAGAAGACCCTCGACTACCTCTACAACCGCGAGTACCAGCGCCGCGGCCATGTCCAGGGCGGGCGCGGCGGCTCCCTCGACGACAGCCAGCTGACCGCCCTCAACTGGCTGGAGCAGGCCCGCAGCCTGTTCCCCCGCTCCACCTTCGAGCGCCTGCAGACCCAGGCCATCGAGCGCTACGCCATCAGTGCCCTGCTCACCGATCCGGCCAGCCTCGCCAGCCTGGAACCCAGCCCGGCCCTGGCCAAGGCGCTGCTCAGCGTGCGCGGCCGCCTCAGCGCCGACACCCGCGACGCGGTACGCCACCTGATCGCCAAGGTGGTGGAAGAGATTCTCCAGCGCCTGCGCAGCCGCTTCACCAACGCCCTCAACGGCCGGCGCAACCGCTTCCGCCGCTCGCCGATCCGCCACGCGCAGAACTTCGACTGGCGCGCCACCATCGCCGCCAACCTCAAGCACTACGACCCGGAGCGCAAACAGCTGCTGATCGAATCGCCGCGCTTCAACGCCCGCGTCCGCCGACAGCTGCCCTGGGACGTGATCCTCTGCGTCGACCAGAGCGGCTCGATGCTCGACTCGGTGATGTACAGCGCCATCTGCGCCAGCATCCTCGCCACCCTGCCCAGCGTGCGGGTACGCCTGGTGCTGTTCGACACCCAGGTGGTGGACCTCAGCCACCTCGCCCACGACCCGGTGGAGGTGCTGCTGACCGTGCAGCTGGGCGGCGGCACCGACATCGGCAAGGCCCTGCGCTACTGCGAGCAACTGGTGGATACGCCCCAGCGCACCGTGCTGGCGCTGATCAGCGACTTCGAAGAAGGCGCCGCCATCGGCCCGCTGCTGGCCTGCGTCTCGCGGCTGAACGAGGCCCGCGTGCGCCTGCTCGGCCTGGCGGCCCTGGATGATGCCGCCCGGCCGGTCTACGACCCATCCATGGGCCAGCGCCTGGCGGATCGGGGCATGCGGATCGCCGCGTTGACCCCGGAGCACTTCGCCGAATGGCTGGCGGAGGTGATGCAATGAGCGCCTGGCTGGCCCGCTACCGGGCCTACGACGACGCCGCCCTGGAAACCCTGGCCAATGCCGGCCTGCTGCGCCGCGCCAGCAAGGACGTGGAGGCCGGCAAGCTGGCCTGGGGCGAGCGCACCGACGCACACGGGCTGATCGAGACGGACGGCCAGACCGTGCGCCTGGACGCCGGCGGCGTGGAGGCAGCGCGCTGCACCTGTCCGGCCAGCGGCTGCTGCAAGCACATCCTCGCCGCCGTGTTGTGGCTGCGCAGCGAAGCCCCCGACGCGGTCCCAGGCACGGAGCAGCCCGATCCCGATGCCGCCCGGGTGGAAGCCCTGGCGCTGGACCCGGCGCAGTTGCAGAAGCTCGCCGGCAAGGTGGCCACCCGTCGCGCCCGGCAATGGATCGAGACCCTCGGCACGCCCCGGGTGAGCAACCACGGCCTGCGCCTGGCCATCGCCTTCGACGGCCTGGAGGGCGAAGTCAGCTACCTGGCGGGGGCGGGCTTCGAAGGGATGCTCTCCGAGGCGCGGGACAGCGAACGCAAGGCCCTGCACCTGGCCGCCCTCGCCGGGCTCTTCCAGGCCCACAGCCAACCCTGGGCCTGGACCACCGAAAGCGCCCCCGCCGACACCACGCGGGACGGCCTGGGCGAGGCCGAGCGCGAGCTGCTGGCCTCGGTGCAGCAACTGCTGCACGAGCTGCTGGGCCAGGGGCTGTCCCACGTCAGCCGGGCCAGCGCCCTGCAGCTGCGCCTGCTCAACCTCGGCGCCCGCACCGAAGGGCTGCCGCGCCTGGCCGGCCACCTGCGCACCCTAGGCGGGCAGATCACCCGCCTGGCCGAGCGCGACGACCACAGCAGCGAGCGGGAGGCACTGGTGCAGATGGCCCGCGTCCACGCCCTCTGCCAGGCCCTTCTGCGTTCAGACAGCGAACGCCTACCCCAGCTGCGCGGCCGCCTTCGACGCGATTACCAGGCCGGTGAAACCCTCGACCTGCTGCCCCTGGGCGGCCACTGGTGGACCAGTGCCGGCGGCGCCCGCGGCCTGAGCCTGGCCTTCTGGGACCTCAACGACGGCCAGGTGCTGGAAACCACCCTGGCCCGCCCCGATGGCAGCGACCCCGGCTTCCGCCGCGACGCGGTCTGGGCCCAGCAGGCACTGTGGCGCAGCACGCCCGAGCTGCTGTGCCGTGCGCCCTTGCAGCTGGAAGGGCCGCGCCTGGCCGAGGATGGCCGGCTGGCCCCCGGCGGCGGCATTGCGCGTCCCCAGGACGGCTGGCCAGCGGATGACCCGCGCCTGCTCGACCTCGGCCTGGCGGACTGGGAACAGCTGGGCCTGGCCCTGGAAGACAGCGCCGCCCTCGCCAGCGAGCCGCCGACCCGGCTGCTGCTGCGCCCCGCCCGCTGCCACGAAGCAAGCCTGGACGAAGCCCGGCAGGTGCTGACCTGGCCGCTGGAGGACAGCAACGGCCGCACCCTGCTGCTGGAGCTGCCCTGCACCGCCGAGCGCCGCGAACGCCTGGACAACCTGGAACGGGCGCAGAAGGCCCTGGACGACATCCGTGCCGTGCTGGTGCGGCCCTGGCTGGACGGTCGCCGCCGCTGCCTGGAGCCCCTTGCGCTGCTGGTGGCCGATCACGGCCGGCTGCGCTGCCTGTCGCTGGACTTCGAATCCCTGGTGCGTGGCGGGTTGAGCCGCAACCGCCGACTGTTCGAGCGCATCCAGCGCCTGCTCAGCCGCCCCGACCGCGCCGTGCCGGCGGTGGAGCCGCCGAGCCTCGCCGGACGGCTGGTGGAGCCGGCCCTGGACGTGCTGGAAAGCCTGGCCAGCAGCGGTCGCCAGCAGCCCTCTGCCCATCACCGGGAGGTGCTGCGGACCCAGCAGGCGCTGGCCGACGCAGCGGGGGTGGCGGTGCTGGCGCAGGCGTTGGGGCACCTGGCGGAGTCGCCCAGGGTCTCGACCGAGGCGCTGCTGCGGGGGACGCACCTGATGAGCCGCCTGCTGGCCCTGGGCTGACGCCGGGCCAGTCGAGAAGCATTCTCGACGCCCGCCAGCCGGGGCCTCCAGCCGCACGGGGAAGGTTATGCTCGCACCCACGCTTATGCGATCAGGTTCTTTACATATACTCAAACATCACTTTTGCGCATAACCATGAGCTGGTATCTTCCACCGGCTCCGCAGGGGGTGCGCGGCCGTGCGCGCAGAATTGCTGTAAGCAGCCTGACAACAGGACCATTCATGTACGTATACGACGAGTACGATCAACGCATCGTAGAGGACCGCGTCAAGCAGTTCCGCGATCAGACCCGCCGCTACCTGGCCGGGGAACTCTCGGGCGAGGAATTCCGTCCCCTGCGTCTGCAGAACGGCCTCTATATCCAGCGCTACGCCCCCATGCTGCGGGTTGCCGTGCCCTATGGCCTGCTGTCGTCCACCCAGGTGCGCAAGCTGGCGCAGATCGCTCGCGACTACGACAAGGGCTACGCCCACATCAGCACCCGCCAGAACGTCCAGTTCAACTGGCCGGAGCTGGAGGACGTGCCGGAGATCCTCGCCGAGCTGGCCACCGTGCAGATGCATGCGATCCAGACCAGCGGCAACTGCATCCGCAACACCACCACCGACCAGTTCGCCGGCGTCGCCCGTGACGAGCTGGTGGACCCGCGCCCCTGGTGCGAGATCATCCGCCAGTGGTCCACCTTCCACCCCGAGTTCTCCCACCTGCCGCGCAAGTTCAAGATCGCCGTGAACGGCGCCGTGGGCGACCGCGCCGCCATCGAGGTGCACGACATCGGCCTGGAAGCGGTGAATAACGAGGCCGGTGAGTTGGGCTTCCGCGTCTCCGTCGGCGGCGGCCTGGGCCGTACCCCGATCGTCGGCAGTTTCATCAACGAATTCCTGCCCTGGCAGCACCTGCTGAGCTACCTGGACGCCATCCTGCGCGTCTACAACCGCTACGGCCGCCGGGACAACAAGTACAAGGCGCGCATCAAGATCCTGGTCAAGGCGCTGACCCCCGAGGTGTTCGCCGAGCGCGTCAACGCCGAATGGGCGCACCTGAAGGATGGCCCCACCACCCTGACCCAGGCGGAAGTCGATCGCGTCGCCAGGCATTTCGTCGACCCGGCCTACAAGGCCCTGGAGGACCAGGACGCCGCCCTCGCCGCCCTGGACGCCGAACACCCGGGCTTCGCCCGCTGGCGCCAGCGCAACACCTTCGCCCACAAGAAGCCGGGCTACGTGGCCGTGACCCTGTCGCTGAAGCCCACCGGCGTGGCCCCGGGCGACGTAACCGACAAGCAGTTGGACGCCATTGCCGACCTGGCCGACCGCTACGCCTTCGGTGAGGTGCGCAACAGCCACAACCAGAACGTGATCCTGGCGGACGTGGAGCAGGCGCAACTGTTCACCCTGTGGAACGAACTGCGCGAGCAGGGTTTCGCCACACCCAACGTGGGCCTGCTCACCGACATCATCTGCTGCCCGGGCGGTGACTACTGCTCCCTGGCCAACGCCAAGTCGATCCCGGTGGCCGAAGCCATCCAGCGCCGCTTCGATGACCTGGACTACCTGTTCGACATCGGCAACCTGGACCTGAACATCTCCGGCTGCATGAACGCCTGCGGCCACCACCACGTCGGCCACATCGGCATCCTCGGCGTGGACAAGAAGGGCCAGGAGTTCTACCAGGTGTCACTGGGTGGCAGCGCTGGCCGCGACGCCAGCCTGGCGCAGATCCTCGGCCCTTCCTTCGCCCAGGAGGAAATGGCCGACGTGATCGAGAAGATCATCCAGGTCTACGTCGAGCGCCGCACCGAGGAGGAGCCTTTCCTCGACACCTTCCGCCGCATCGGCATCGACCCGTTCAAGGAGCGCGTATATGCAGCGAATCATTAAGAACGGCCAGATCATCGACGAGACCTGGCACCTGCTGCCGAAGGACGCAACCCTCGATGGGCTGTCCAACTGCGACGACCTGATCGTGCCCCTGGCCCTCTGGGTCGAGCACAGCCACGCCCTCAAGGCCCGCGATGGCGGCCTGGGCGTGTGGCTGGATGCCGGCGAGGAGATCGAGGAGATCGCCGATGACCTTTCGCACTTCCAGGTCATCGCGCTGAATTTCCCGGCCTTCACCGATGGCCGCCACTCCTCCACCGCCTACCTGCTGCGCCAGCGCTACGGCTACCAGGGTGAGGTCCGTGCCATAGGCGACGTGCTGCGCGACCAGTTGTTCGCCCTCAAGCGCTGCGGTTTCGATGCCTTCGCCCTGCGCGAGGACAAGGACCCGCACGACGCGCTGAAGGCGTTCGAGGACTTCAGCGAGGTCTACCAGGCCTCCGCCGACCAGCCGCTGCCGCTGTTCCGCCGCCGCGCCTGATTCTCCAGGCAACGGGCAAAAGAAAACCGGGACCTTCGCAGGTCCCGGTTTTTTATGGCGCTTCGATAGGGCGTTGTCCGCAACGCCCCGTCGGTTAGCTGTTATTCCGCCAGGCGCCAGGTGGTGCCGCCCTTGCCATCCTCCAACACCACGCCCATGGCGGTGAGCTGGTCGCGGATGCGGTCGGACTCGGCCCAGTTCTTCTCCGCACGCGCGGTGAGGCGCGCCTGGATCAGCCCTTCGACCTCGGCGGCGTCCACCTTGCCGGTGGCACCGGCCTGGAGGAACGCATCCGGCTCCAACTGCAGCAGGCCGAGCAGGCCACCCAGGGCCTTCATGCGTGCCGCCAGGGCGGCTGCGGTGCTCGGGTCGCTGTCACGCAGGCGGTTCACCTCGCGGGCCATCTCGAACAGGGTGGCGACGGCTTCGGGGCTGTTGAAGTCATCGTCCATGGCCGCGCCGAAGCGCTCGACGAAGGCTTCGCCACCTGCCGCCTCGACGACCGGCAGGCCGCGCAGGGCGGTGTAGAAGCGTTCCAGGGCGCCCTTGGCTTCCTTGAGGTTGTCCTCGGAGTAGTTGATCGGGCTGCGGTAGTGGCTGGACACCAGCAGGTAGCGCACCACCTCGGGGTGGTACTTCTCCAGCACCTCGCGAATGGTGAAGAAGTTGCCCAGGGACTTGGACATCTTCTCGCCATCCACACGGACCGCGCCTGCGTGCATCCAGGCCTTGGCGTAGAGCTTGCCGGTGGCGGCCTCGCTCTGGGCGATCTCGTTCTCGTGGTGGGGGAACACCAGGTCCGGGCCGCCACCGTGGATGTCGAAGGTCTCGCCCAGGCAGCAGGTGGACATCACCGAGCACTCGATGTGCCAGCCAGGACGGCCAGAGCCCCAGGGGGATTCCCAGCTCGGCTCGCCGGGCTTGGCGCCCTTCCAGAGGACGAAGTCCAGCGGGTCTTCCTTGGATTCGTCGACCTCGATGCGCGCGCCGATCTTCAGCTCGTCGATGCGACGGCGGGAGAGCTTGCCGTAGCCCTCGAACTTGCCGACGCGGTAGTAGACGTCGCCATTGCCGGGGGCGTAGGCGAAGCCCTTGTCGATGAGGGTCTGGATCATCTGGTGCATGCCGGCGATGTGGCCGGTGGCACGGGGCTCGATGTCCGGACGCAGCACGGAGAGGCGCGCCTCGTCTTCGTGCATGGCGGCGATCATGCGGTCCACCAGCGCTTCGAACGGCTCGCCGTTCTCCTGGGCGCGTTTGATGATCTTGTCGTCGATGTCGGTGATGTTGCGCACGTAGGTCACGTCATAACCGCGCTCGCGCAGCCAGCGGGTGACCACGTCGAAGGCGACCATCACCCGGGCATGGCCGATGTGGCAGTAGTCGTACACGGTCATGCCGCACACGTACATGCGCACGCTGTTGCCTTCCAGGGGCTGGAAGACTTCCTTGGCCTTGGTGAGGGTGTTGTAGATCGTCAGCGCCATCACTGCCCCCAGGAGTCACGCAGGGTGACAGTGCGGTTGAACACCGGCTGGCCGGGCCTGGAGTCCTTGAGGTCGGCGACGAAGTAGCCTTCGCGCTCGAACTGGAAGCGCTCCTCGGGCTGAGCCTGGGCCAGGGACGGCTCGGCACGGCAACCGGTGAGCACCACCAGCGAACCGGGATTGATGTTGTCGAGGAAGCTGCCGCCTTCTTCCGACTTCTCGGGGTTGGCCGAGCGGAACAGGCGGTCGTACAGGCGCACTTCGCACTCCAGGCTGCCTTCCACCGGCACCCAGTGGATCACGCCCTTGACCTTGCGCCCTTCGGGGTTCTTGCCGAGGGTGTTCGCGTCGTAGGAGCAGCGCAGTTCGACGATAGTGCCGTCGGCGTCCTTGATGGCTTCGTCGGCACGGATCACGTAGCTGCCGCGCAGGCGCACTTCGCCACCGGGTACCAGGCGCTTGAAGCCGGCAGGCGGGACTTCCTCGAAGTCGCTGGCGTCGATGTAGATCTCGCGGGCGAAGGGCAGCGTGCGCACGCCCATGTCTTCCTTCGGGTGGCGCGGCAGTTCGAGCTGCTCGACCTGGCCTTCCGGGTAGTTGGTGATGACCACCTTGAGCGGCTTGAGCACGCACATGGCGCGGGCGGCGGTAGCGTCTAGGTGATCACGGATGCTGAATTCCAGCATGCCGATGTCCACCACGCCGCTGGCACGGTTGACGCCGATCATCTCGCAGAAATTGCGCAGCGATTCGGGGGTGTAGCCCCGGCGGCGGTAGCCGGACAGGGTGGACATGCGCGGGTCGTCCCAGCCGCTGACGTGCCCTTCGTCCACCAGTTGCTTGAGCTTGCGCTTGCTGGTGATGGTGTAGTTCAGGTTCAGGCGCGAGAACTCGTACTGGCGCGGCTGTGCCGGCACCGGCAGGTTGGCCAGGAACCATTCGTAGAGCGGGCGATGGTCCTCGAACTCCAGGGTGCAGATGGAGTGGGTGATGCCCTCGATGGCGTCCGACTGACCGTGGGTGAAGTCGTAGCTGGGGTAGATGCACCACTTGTCGCCGGTCTGGTGGTGATGGGCGTGACGGATGCGGTAGAGGATCGGGTCGCGCAGGTTGATGTTCGGCGAGGCCATGTCGATCTTGGCACGCAGAGAACGGGCGCCGTCCGGGAACTCGCCGGCCTTCATGCGGGCGAACAGGTCCAGGTTCTCCTCGACGGAGCGGTCGCGGAACGGGCTGTTCTTGCCCGGCTCATGCAGGCTGCCGCGGTACTCGCGCATTTCCTCGGGGGTGAGGTCGCAGACGAAGGCCTTGCCGGCCTTGATCAGTTCGACGGCCCAGGCGTGCAACTGGTCAAAATAATCCGAGGCATAGCGGACCTTGCCCGCCCACTGGAAGCCCAGCCACTTCACATCACGCTCGATGGCGTCGATGTATTCCTGGTCTTCCTTGGCCGGGTTGGTGTCGTCGAAGCGCAGATGACAGTCGCCGCCGAATTCCTGGGCCAGGCCGAAGTTCAGGCAGATCGACTTGGCATGGCCGATGTGCAGGTAGCCGTTGGGTTCCGGGGGGAAGCGGGTGACGATCTTCGCGTGCTTGCCGGCGTCCAGGTCGGCCTGGACGATGGGGCGAAGGAAGTTCGTGGCGACGACGGGGGTCTCTGGCTTGCTCATGGTGTCCTTAAGATCATGCTTTGCGGCTCAGGGTAGGCCGGCCAAATCAAAGCGCTTATCATACCGAAGCTGTCAACCCCCTGACAGGCCTTCGGATTTCACGTTCAGAGCGAATTGCCCATGATCAAGCTGCACACCAACCACGGCGTCATCACCCTGGAACTCTTCGAGGACAAAGCGCCTGAAACCACCGCCAACTTCAAGGAATACGTAAAGGCCGGCCACTACGACGGCACCGTGTTCCACCGCGTCATCTCCAACTTCATGATCCAGGGCGGCGGCTTCGAGCCCGGCATGAAGCAGAAATCCACCCGCGCACCGATCAAGAACGAGGCCAACAACGGCCTGTCGAACAAGGTCGGCACCATCGCCATGGCCCGCACCATGGACCCGCACTCCGCCTCCGCGCAGTTCTTCATCAACGTTTCCGACAACGACTTCCTCGACCACAGCGCCCCCACCACCCAGGGCTGGGGCTACGCAGTGTTCGGCCAGGTGACCGAAGGCATGGACGTGGTCAACGCAATCAAGGGCGTGGCCACCACCATGAAGGCTGGCCATCAGGACGTCCCGGTCGAAGACGTGATCATCGAGAAGGCCGAGATCGTCGAGTGATCCTGCTGATCTCCGACCTGCATCTCGAAGAGGAACGCCCGGACATCACCCGGGCGTTTCTTCGTTTCCTCGACACCCGCGCCCGCCAGGCCGAAGCGCTGTACATCCTCGGCGACTTCTTCGAAGCCTGGATCGGCGACGACGCCATGACCCCCTACCAGCACACCATCGCCCGCGCCCTGCGGCAGGTGGCTGACGGCGGCACGCGGCTGTTCCTGATGCACGGCAACCGCGACTTCCTCGTCGGCGAGCGATTCTGCCGCGAGGCCGGCTGCACCCTGCTGAACGACCCGGCCCAGACTGAACTGGCGGGCCACCCGGTGCTGTTGATGCACGGCGACAGCCTGTGCACCCGCGACGAGGCGTACATGCGCCTGCGCCGCATCCTGCGTCACCCGCTGACCCTCTTCGTCCTGCGCCACCTGCCCCTGCGCGTGCGCCACCGCCTGGCCCGCAAGCTGCGCAGCGAGAGCCGCGCCCAAACCCGGCAGAAGGCCTACGACATCGTCGATGTCACCCCCGAGGAAGTCACCCGGGTGATGATCGATGCCAAAGTACCCACGCTCATCCACGGCCATACCCATCGACCAGCGGTACACATCCTGGAAATCGACGGGCAACCGGCACAGCGCATCGTACTGGGAGATTGGGATCGCCAGGGCTGGGCGCTGGAAGTGGACGCTGACGGTTTTCGCCAAGCGCCATTCGTCTTCGACTGACCCCTGCAGCGAGAACCTGCCCGCAGCCCGCGTGAGCGTAGCTTGACGAGGCGGCATGCGACCTCCAGCATGCCGTGTCCCAAACCGTCAAGGAGCGACCATGCAGTTCGCGAACGCCCCCTACATCAAGTACCTGGTCGGTGGCGCTGCCGCTGCCGGCCTCGGTTTCGTCCTGTTCAACGGCATTTTCTTCTATAACGAAGCCGGCTTCGCCACCCACGTGCGGACCATATTCGGCGAGGAGAAAGTAGTGGACGACGTCGGCTACGCCACCAAATGGTTCGGCCGCGCCACCCCCTGGAAGAAGGCTCTGAGCGTGCAGTCGGTGCTCACCGAAGCGCTTAACCAGATCGACGAGAACAGCGACAACGACTCCCTCGGCGCCACCATCGAAGCCTTCCCCATCGTCTTCCTCGGCAACGTCGACGCCAAGGTGGAATCCTCCGCGCGCTTCCGCCTGCCGGGCGATGAGCAGTTCCTGAAGATCGCCCAGGAGTATCGCAACCCCGAGAACTTCATCCGCACGGCCCTGGTTCCGGCCATCAAGGAGACCCTGCAGGCCACTGCATCCCTGATGACCGCCGACGACTTCTATGCCGGTGCCCGCAGCGAATTCGCCGCCGAGTTCGAAAACCAGCTCAACGATGGCCTCTATCTGATCAAGCGCAAGGAAGTGCGCGGCCCGCGCGGCGCCATGCCCCACCAGACGGCCATCCTTCAGGCCGGTACCGAGCAGGGCACCTTCGGCGACAACAACGCCAGCCAGTTCGTCACCGAGAAGGTGATCGACTCCAAGGGCATCCCGGTGCGCAAGCAGCAGCAGTTCCGCAAGTACGGCGTGGAAGTGGTGGAGGCGCGCATCACCAACGTCGACCCCAACCCGCAGTACAAGCAGCGCATGGTCAAGGTCCAGCAGGCACTGGCCGAACTGGCCGTGGCACGCCAGAACCGCTTGAAGGAAGAGGAAGAGAAGCTGCTGGTCACCGCCCGCGGTGAAAAGGAAGTGGAAGCCCGCCGCCAGGAAACCCTCCGCGACCAAATCGAACGCACCACCCAGGCCGAGACCGAGAAGCAACTGGCGATCATCAACGCCGAACGCGAGAAAGGCCGCGCCGAGATCGAGAAACAGACCGCCGAGCTGCTGCGCGACAAGGCCAGCATCACCGCCCAGGCCACCAAGATCACCGCCGACGCCGAGGCCTATGCACGCGAGGCCGTGATCAAAGCGGACGGCGCGCTGCAGCCCAAGCTCGACGCGCTGATCGCCATCAACAAGGTGTGGGCCGAGGCCGCTGCTCAGGCACCGGTGCCCAGCGTGATGATGGGTGCCAACCAGAACGGCGCCACCAGCCGTCAGGACGAGATCGGCCAGCTCATGGGCGTTCTCGCCACCAAGGCCGCCCGCGACCTGGCACTGGACCTGAAAGTGAAGGACTGACCAGGCACAGCCCACAAAAAAA
>NZ_LXJQ01000030.1:0-71289 GCF_001728925.1 Pseudomonas sp. 1D4 | reverse complement strand
CGCCCGCCGCTGGCCGGTGGCAGCAGCGGCAGGTCGAAGAAGGCGAACTTGTCGGGGAAGGCGAAGTACTCCGCCAGCAGGCGCAGGCCGGGGTGCTGGCCGTCTTCGTCGGGCAGCAGCGCCTGGTCGTCGGCGAATCCCACCGGGGCGATCTCGCCGGGCACCGGCTGCAGCGGGCTGTCCGGGGCGCCGCTCCACACCCCGAGGCTGTGGGCGCCGAGCAGGTCGTAGAGGGTGGCGTTGGTCATTGGCGAGGCGGCCAGGTGCACCCGCAGGTGGCGTACCGGCAGTTGCGGCCAGTCGAATTCGCCCAGGCATTCCAGGGTCAGGCGCAGGGCCGAGCGCGCGCGCGGGTGGCCGGAGAAGGCCACGGCGGCGTCGCCGTCCAGCAGGGTCGCTTCGCGGATGCGCAGCGGCCAGAGCACGGCTTCGGCGCTGGTGCGCAGGTGCACGCTGGCACCGTCGCGGGTGGTGACGAACAGCGGCGTGTCGCGGGGCAGGCGGTAGCCTTCGGCGAGGCTGCCCTGGGTCGGGTCGGGCTCGAACTGCACGATGGCACAGGAGGGCAGGGGCCTCAGCACCAGGGGGTAGAGCTGCTCCAGCAGGGCGTCGCTGAATTCGGCGTAGTCATCGTCGAGGCGCCGGTGCAGCCGCGCGCTGAGCAGGGCGAAGCCTTCCAGCAGCCGTTCGACGTGGGGGTCCGGGCATTCGCCGGGGGCCAGTTCCAGGCGCCGCGCCACCTTCGGGTAGCGCTGGGCGAAGCTGTTGCCGGCATGGCGCAGCCAGGTGAGTTCGCGCTGGTAGTAGTCCAGCAGGTCGGCATCAATCGAGTCGCTCATGGCGCACCTCCAGGCCGTCGTCGCCGGGGGCGAGAAGGAACAGCACCGGCCAACTGCGGCGACCGCAGCGCAGGTGTCCGGCCAGGCGGATGCCGAGGCGCTGGGGCTGGTCGGGCAGGGCCTCGACCTCGATCTCGCTCAGTTGCAGGCGGGGTTCGAAGTGCTGCACGGCGGCGCGCAGTTCCCGCAGCAGCAGGCGCCGATCATCCACCCGCAGGGCTTGCAGGGCGCTCCAGTCGGCGATGCCGTAGTCCAGCACGGTCAGTGGCCGGCCGGGTGCGCGGGGTGGGCGACGGGTGTTGAGCAGGCGCGCCAGCTCCAGGCGGACGGACTCGGCCAGGGCGTCGCGGTCGAAGTCCGGCGCCTCGTCCGCCTGGGCGGAGAGGCGCTCGAACAGGGGGGGCAGCAGTCCGCTGTACGGCATGGAGCGACGGCGTCCTTACTTGACGAGCTTGTTGGCGGCCAGGTCCCAGGTGGAGGCGGCGGTGCCTTCCTTGGTGCCGTCGTCCTTCTGCGCGGTGAGCTCCCATTTGATCTTGGTGAAGTTCAGCGAGAGGGTTTCCACCGGCTTGCCGCCGGCACCGCCGCTGACACTGACGTTGGAAAGCACCACGTTGTCGAGGGTGTAGACGATGAAGGGCAGCAGCTTGCCGTCGCTTTCGGATGCGTTGCGGCCGATGGTAATGGTGGCCTTGGTGATGGGCTTGCCGGCGCAGCAGTATTCGTTGAGCGAAGGGGTGGCGGTGTCGACGAACTTGGTGACGGTGAACTCGCCGATGTGCGGCTTGCCGGAGGTGCGTTCCGAGTTGCTGACGTCGTTGGTGACCTGCATCGCCACGTTGTGGCTGTAGGACATCAACTCGATCTTGTCGGTGTAGCCCTCGAGCAGACTGTCGCCTTTGATGTCGTCGCCGAGGTCGAGAATGATGGCATCCATCGCGGATAACTCCTGGGTCTGGAAACGGGGTGGATCATGAGAGAGGCGAGCCCCCGCCGGAGCGGCCGGCAGGGGCGTCGGGTCAGGCCGCTACCGGCGGCGGCAGGCTGGCCACCAGGCGGATCGAGGCGGTCAGCTCCTCCAGTTGGAAGTGCGGGCGCAGGAACACGGTGGCGCGGTAGACGCCCGGCTTGCCGGCGACTTCCGAGACGTCCACGCGGGCTTCGCGCAGCGGGTACTGGGCCTTGATCTCCTGGGGCGCGTTGTCGTTGATCAGCACGTAGTCCGCGATCCAGTTGTTGAGGTAGGTCTGCACGTTGTCGCGGGTCATGAAGCTGCCCACCTTGTCGCGCATGATCACCTTCAGGTAGTGGGCGAAGCGCGAGGCGGCCAGCACGTAAGGCAACATGGCCGAGATGCGTGCGTTGGCGTTGGCCTCGTTGGTGTTGTAGACCTTGGCCTTGTTGGTGGTCTGGCCGCCGAAGAACACCGCCATGTCGGTGTTCTTCTTGTGGCAGAGGGAGATGAAGCCGAGGTCGTTCAGCTCCTTCTCGCGGCGGTCGGTGATCGCCACTTCGGTCGGACACTTCAGCGACAGGTCGCCGGACAGGGTGCGGAAGGTGTGGGCCGGCAGGCCTTCCACCGCGCCACCGCCTTCGGCCCCACGGATCGCCGCGCACCAGCCGTACTTGGCGAAGGCGCTGGTGATGCGCACGGCCAGCAGCCAGGCGGCGTTGCCCCAGAGGTATTTGGAGTGGTCGGTGCCGTTGACGTCCTCGACGTAGTCCATGCCTTCCACCGGCTTGGTGTCCGGGCCGTAGGGCAGGCGCAGGAGGAAGTTCGGCAGCACCAGGGAGACGTAGCGCGAGTCCTCGCTCTCGCGGAAGCTGCGCCACTTGATCAGTTCCAGGCTCTCGAAGATCTTGCTGAGGTCACGGGGCACGGCCAGCTCGGTGAAGCTGTTCATGTCGAACAGCTTGGGGTTGGCGGCGGCGATGAACGGTGCATGGGCCGCAGCGGCGACGTTGGAGAGCTTCTCCAGCAGGGCCACGTCCTGGGGGTGGCGGCCGAAGGCGTAATCGCCCACCAGCAGGCTGAATGGATGCCCGCCGAAGGTGCCGTACTCCTCTTCGTAGATCTTCTTGAACAGCGCGCTCTGGTCGAACTCGACGGCTTTCTCCAGGTCGTTCTGCAGCTCCTTCTGGGTGACGTTGAGCAGGCGCAGCTTCAGGCGGCTGCTGGTCTCTGTCTGGTCCACCAGCATGTGCAGGCCGCGCCAGGAGGCTTCCAGTTTCTGCAGCTCGGGGTGGTGCAGGACTTCGTTGAGCTGGTCGCTGATCAGCTTGTCGATCTGGCTGATGCGGTCGTTGATCATGGCCACGGTGTCCTTGTCGATGGCCATGCCTTCGTCGAGGACCTGGGTGGCGAACTCCGCGAGCATGTCGCGGGCATAGCCCTGCTGGCTCTCGTCGTGGGCCATGCGGCCCTCGGCGATGATGCGGTCGAGCAGGGTCAGGGTCTGGGTCGTGCTCTCGCTGGATGCACCGGCTTCGGTTGCCATTGCGTTGTCTCCGGAAATTCGGGGGTCGGTCAGGCCGGTTCGGCCGGTGCTTCGCCATCGGCTGCGGCGCTGCCTTCAGCAGCCGGCGCTTCGCCTTCGGGGCGTGCGGACTTGATCTCCTGCAGGCCCTCGGTGTTGCTCACCACCTCCTGCAGCAGCTTGTCGAGGTCGTCGTTGCCGTCGAGCTTGGTGAGCAGGTCGCGCAGGCGCTGGCGGGCCTCGTAGAGACGGCGCAGCGGGGTGATCTGCTTGACGATGTTGACCGGGTCGAAGTCGTCGAAATGGCGGAAGCGCAGTTCGACGTTGAGCTTGCTGCCGTCGCCGCTGATGGTGTTCTCCACCTGCAGGGTGCTGCGTGGCTCGATGGAGGCGAGCACCTCGTTGAAGTTGTCGCGATCGATCTCGGTGAAGCGACGTTCGATCAGCTTGGGCAGGGGGGTGTCTGGTTTTCCGGAGAGGTCGGCGAGGATGCCGACCACGAGGGGCAGCTCCTTCTTCTCGATGGCGTTGCCGATCTCGACGTCGTAGGTGATCTGGACGCGGGGCGGGCGAATCCGGTCCAGCTTGTGCTGCGTGCTTTCTGCCATGGTGAGGGGGCTCCGATGCAATGCTTCGAGCGCAATGCCTCGGACGCTGCCTGTCATTGCACTCCCTTGCGAGGCCGCCGGAAAGACGCGGCCTGGAGCCGGTGCCTGTCCGTGGCGGTCCTGCGATTCGTCTGTCAGACGAACTATCCAGACACGCTAGAACAGGTTTATAAATTTGCAAACGCAGCCAAGAACGGACCCCCATGAAGCACGGACGTTTCAACTCCCGCCTCCGCATCCTCCTGCTCGCCCTCGCCGTATCGCCCCTGGCCGGCTGCGCCTGGCTGTTCGCGCCGCGCGTCCAGCTCGACGAAGTCACCCTCGATGTCGCCCCCCGTGCCAACGACGACACCCCCCTGGCGGTGGATTTCGTGGCGGTGGACGACCCGGACCTGTTCAAGCTGCTCTCCAGCGTCAACGCGCGGCAGTGGTTCAGCGACCGCGAACAGTACCGCCGCGACTACCGCACGCAGTTTTCCGTGTGGAGCCTGGAGCTGGTTCCGGGGCAGTTGATGCAGGTTCAGGACTTTCCGTTTTCCGGCCGCCGCTCGGCTGGACTTTTGGTCTTCGCCGGCTATAACACACCCGGTGCTCACCGCCTGCGGCTGGATGAGCAGAGCCGTGTGTGGCTCAGGTTCGACAGCCGAGAGATGCGCCTGATGGGTGATGACGGGCGGTGAACCCGAGCCCCTGAAACAGCGGGAAACCGCACTGTGGGATGGTCAAGGATGTCGAAGGGGAGTGGTATGAACGTGTTGCCTGACGCGGTCTGCTGGCATGAGGGCATGCAGTTGCTGCCTCAGCATTTCCAGCTGCAGGGATTGCGCGCCGAAGTCCTCGCCGCCCGTTTCGGTCACGCCGCCAACCCCTGGTTCTGGGGACTCGGCCAACTCGAACTCGACCCCGCCGCGCTCAGTGCCGGCCTCATCCGTGTGTTGGCCCTGGAGGCCATCCTCCCCGACGGCCTGCCGGTGAGCCTGCAGCCCGGCGACGGTGCCACCCTGGAGCTGGATGTCGGTCCCGCCATCGCCGAATCACCCACTGCCAGCACCACCGTCTACCTCGCCATCAACCCCCTCGGCCGCAGCGGCCAGGTGCTGCCGCTGCGCGGTCGCCTGCAGTCCCAGGTGGGCGAGGCGGTGCCGGACCTGGCCAGTGGCGAGCACCCCGAACCTATCCTGGTCTGGCGGCCTGCCGCGCGCCTGGTCACCGACAGCGGCCGGGCCGACTCGGTGTGCCTGCCGCTGTTGCGCATTGCCAAGGAGGGCGGTGGCTTCGTGCGCCAGCCCTATGTCGCGCCGACGCCGCGCATCCTCCCCGAGTCCGACCTCGGCCGCGCGGTGGCCGAACTCTGCGCCCGGGCGCGGGAGAAGTGCCTGTTCCTCGGCGGGCGCCTGCGCCAGGCCGAGCAGGCCGGGCAGGACGACGACCGCGCCGAGATCGGCCGCCAGCTCACCGCGTTGTGGGCACGCCTGCCGGAAGTGGAAGCGGCGCTGAACAGCCGCGTCGCCACCCCGGATCGCCTCCACGGCCTGCTGGTGGGCATGGCCGGCGCCTGGTGCGCGCTGGACCCGGTGGCCGGCGTGCCCGCGTTCGCTCCCCTGGACTACCTGGACCTCAAGCGAGGCTATGACGAGGTGCTCGACTGGCTGGACGTCGTCCTGGCGCGCATCCGCGTCGGCTACCGCTGCCTGCCGTTCCAGAGCCTGGAGCAGGGTTTCGCCATTCAGCTGCCCGACGCCCGTTCCTCCCGCCAGCGCCTGGTGATCGGCCTGCGCATGCCGGCGGGGGCAGGCGAGCAGGGTGCGCTGGACTGGCTCGGCCAGGCCATCATCGCCTCGCAATCGAAGGTCGCCACCCTGGCCCGCCAGCGCATGAGCGGCCTGGGCCACCAGAGCATGAGCCGCGCCGAGCAACTGGCCTACGGCGTGGGCGAGGACACCCGGCTGTTCGTGGTCCAGGCCGCGGGGGAGTGGTTCGACCCGGAGCAGCGCTTCTGCCTGATCGTCCCCGGCCAGGCGGCCCAGGTCGGTCCCTGGCAGGTGGTGCTGTTCGTCAACCAGGACACTGAGACCGCCTGATCAGCCAAGGACGCGCACATGCCCGAAAGGAGTCTGGCCCTTTATCCGCCCGAGTTCGGCGAGGCCCCTCTGAGCCTCGCCTTCCGCGAAGCCTGGCTGGAATGGCGAGGGGCCTGGGACCTGCTGGAAGACCTCGACGACCCCGAGCCGCAGCTGGTGGAGAAAGTGGCCGAGGCCGCCACGCGCATCGTCCGCCGGCTGTGGCGCAGCGGTTTCTCCCGGGTCGGTGATTCCGCCGCGGACCAGGTCAAGGCCTCGGTCTACGCCTTCGTCGCGCTGCTGGATGAAAGCCTCCTGTTCACCTCCTGGCGCGGTCAGTCCACCTGGCAGGAACGTCCACTGGAGATGCGCCTCTACAACTCGCGCAACGCCGGCGAGCGCCTGCCGGGGGCCATCCGTACCCTGTTGCAGACCCGCGCGCCGTCCACCCGCGACCTGGCCAACGTCTACCTGCAATGCCTGGTGCTGGGCTTCCAGGGGCAACTGCGCGGGGAGCGGGGGCGGGTGCTCCACGAACGCTGGCGGCGGGCGCTGTTCACCTTCGCCTGGCAGCGCGAGCCCGATCCTCAGGGGGCCCTGCAGAGCCTGGCGCGGCCGACCCAGGCGGCGCCGCTGCGCTTGCCGCTGCGGCGCACATTGCCTGACGGTTTCCGCCTGACCCTGGCGGTCATCGCCGGTTTCCTGCTGCTGACCGCCGTGGGCCATGGGTTCTGGCGCGACATCCAGTCCGAACTGGAGCCGGTGATGCACCTGGGCCAACTGATCGATGAAAAGGAAGGCGCCGAATGAGCGGCTTCGCCATCGCCCTGACCGTCTTCCTGGTGATCCTCGCGCTGGTGGCCCTCGGCGCCCTCTACTGGTGGCTGCGTACCCAGTCCGGCGCGGCGATCCGCACCTTCTACAACGCCGTGCGCAAGATGGAGCACGACCAGGGCACCCAGGACCGCTACCAGACGCCCTGGCTGATGCTGGTGGGCGACCCCCGCGAGGGCGCGCTGCTGGCCCCGGACTGGCAATTGGCCCCGGTGGGCCGCCCGGCCTGGTTCGGCCGCTGGTGGGCCGACCCGGACGGCAGCCTGCTGGTGGTGCCGCAGAGCCTGTTCCTGCCGGAGGAGGGTGGCACCGCCCCGGCCTTCGTCTGGCGCCGCCTGCTCGGCATGTTGCTGCGCCTGCGCGGCCAGCGCCCGCTGGATGGGGTGATCTGGGTGGTGCCGCTGTCGCGCCTGATGAACGAGGCGCAACTGGCGTCGGACGCCATCACCGCGCGTCGCCGTTTCAGCGAGCTGATGCAGCGCTTGGGCCTGAGCCTGCCGGTGCAGGTGATGGTCACCTGCATGGAGGACATGCCCGGCTTCCTCGAACTGCTCGATGCCCTGCCCGAGGAGGCCCGCGAGCGCCTGCTGGGCTGGGCCTCGCCCCATAGCCTGGACGCCGGCTGGCAGGGCTACTGGCTGGATGACGGCCTCGACCAGGTGATGCAGGCCCTGCAGGCCACGGTGATGGAAGTGGGCGCCCTGCGCGGCGAATTGGGGGAGGACCTGTACGGCCTGCCGGGTCAGTTGGACAGCCTGCGCCCCCACTTGCGAGCGCTGCTGGAGCCGGTGTTCCAGGGCAACACCCAGGGCGAGGCGCCGCGTCTGCGGGGCATCTATTTCAGTGGCGCGCGTGCCCTGGGCGGCCCGGCCGATCCGTGGGCGGTCGGCACGGGCGAGGCCCAACCGCAGCAGCCGGCCTTCGCCGCCGGTCTGTGGCGCCAGCGCTTCCTCGCCGAACAGGGGCTGGCCCAGGCCGTTCCGCGCATCCTCTACCTGCGCCAGCGCTGGCAGCGGGTGACGGCGGTGGTCGCCGGGGTGGTCGGTGTGTGCTGGCTGCTGGGCATGGTCTGGGTCTGGAATGACGGGCGGGAGGATGCCCGTGAGCTGACCCGCCTGGTGCAGGTCACGCAGAACGCCCATGTGCAGCTCAAGGACCCGGCCCGCAGCCAGGAGCAGGCGCGGCGCAATATCCAGGGCTTCTGGAACCTGCTGCGCGAGGCGCCGCGCTGGCATTTTTCCGCGCTGGTCTATCCCACCTCCTGGTTCTCCAGCCAGAACGCGCGCATGGACGAGATGCTGCGCACCCTGGCCCGCAGCGAGGCCCTGTCGCCCGTGCTGCAACTGGAGCAGGTGGAGCTGGAGCGCCTGCTGGCGATCCGCCCGACGGAGCGCCGCACCAATGTCGAGGGCGAGGTACCGGAAGACTGGCCCAACTACGTCAAGGCACGGAACCTGGCCAACGGCGCCGCCGCCCTGGAGCAACAGAACCGCTGGCTGGCCGATGCGCTGTCCGGTGACAAGGGCGTGCTCGAACCCCTGGCACAACTGGCCAACACCACGCTGGGCATGGAGCTGAACAGCGCCAGCCTTCATCGCCGCGCCTACTACGACCAGGTGCTGCGCAACCTGGGTGGGGCCGGGCTGGCACCGCTGGACCTGCGCAATGCGCGCGAGCCGCTGACGGAAAACTTCCAGACCCTGATGAAGCTCTGGCTGACCCAGTACTTCCTGGCGGAGAACTTCGTCGAGCCGGCGGCCTACCTGCGCATCCACCTGGAGAGTCTGCGCCGGGGGCAGGGCAGTTCGCTGGCGGACCTGGAAACCATCCGTGCCCGCATCGCGCGCCTGCAGGACATCCTCGCCCTGACCAACTCCGCCTGGAGCCACACCAATGGCGAGGAACTGGTGCCCGGCTACGGCAACCTGATGCAGACCGTGCGCCAGAGCAGCCTGCTGGGGAGCAGCGTCGAGCAGGGCCTCAACGATGAGGCCAACAAGCTGCGCCGCAGCTTCCATGGGCAGTGGATCGCCGGTAGCGGAAACGACCTGACCCTGCTGCAGCGCCAGGCCGGCAACACCCTGGCCCTGCAGGACCATGTGGTGGCCCTGGACCGCGCCATCGACGACCTGCTGCGGCGGGACTTCACGGTGGCGGCCCTGCGCAAGGACTCGGGCGATGCCAACCCGCGCAGCCTGCGCAACGTCGATGCCCGCGCCCTGACCCAGGCCTTCAGCTACGTGGAGAGCTACCGTGCCTTCGTCGCCAGCGCCATGGCGCCGATCCCCTCGGACTACCGCGAAGGCATGCGCCACGCCGCCGGCGAAGCGGTGGCCCGCGCCGTGTGGGCCAGCCTGGTGGCCTCGCCGGAGCGAGCACCGGGTGCCACCGGGCGGCTCTTCGACGTGCCGGTGGACCAGGCGCAGCAGGTGCTCCAGGCGCTGCGGGAAGTGGGCCGTCACGACCTCGCCGGGAGCCTGCGCGGGCAGCTCACGCGGATGGCCATGGCCGACGTCAACGGCGCGCTGGCCAGCATCGACACCATGCCGCTGTTCACCCAGCGCTACGACATTGCCCAGTGGGACGGCTCCCGCGAGCTGGGCCTGCGCCTGTTCCGCGCCAGCGATGTGCAGGACCTGAAGACCAGCCTCGCCCAGCAATTCGGTGCCATCCAGGGCAGTTGTGAGGGCGCTGCCCCGGCCCTGGCCTGGCTGCAGGACCTGCCCGAGCTGAGCGTCGCCGAGCAGGACCGGGTGCACCGCCTCGCCGCCCTCAGCGAGGAGATGGTCAAGTACAAGGCGCAGAACCCCACCAGCTCGCCGGCCCTGTTCGAGCAACTGGTGGCCCGCGACTTCGTCGAGATGGACCGTGGCTCCTGCCAGCAGGTGCTCACCACCGCCACCCTGTCCACCGGTGCCGGTGACCTGGCGCGCCGCTCCCAGGCGCTGCGCGAGCAGGCCGCCCAGCGTTGCAGCGATCTGCAGCGGCAGCAGGCCGCCCAGGCCTGGGACGCCCTGGCCGTCTACTTCAACCAGTACCTGGCGGGGCGTTTCCCCTTCGCCTACAGCCTGCGGACCGAAGACGCCGATCCGGCCCGGGTGCAGCACCTGGTGGAGCTGATCGACACCCACCTGGCCGCCGCCCGCGAGGGGCTCAAGTGGGGTCAGGCCGCCGACCGGCCTGCCGCCGAGGACTTCCTCACCCGTCTGGAACAGGCGCGGGCCTGGCTCGGGCCGCTGCTGCAGCGCGACAAGTCCGGCGCCCTGGGGCTGGACATGGAGGTGCGCTGGCGCAGCGACCGTGAAAGTGAACGCGGGGCCGACCAGGTGATCGCCTGGTCCCTGCACGCTGCAGATCGCAGCATCGCCTTCCCGGGCGAGCCCGGCCGGCTGCTGTGGAATGCCGGCGAGCCGCTGCACCTGCTGCTGCGCTGGGCCAAGGACAGCGGCCAGCGGCCGGGCATCGACCCGCTGCAACCGAGCATGGCGGTCAACGACCTGGAGGTCGGCTGGGAGTACCGCGGGCCCTGGGCGCTGATGCGCTTGCTGCGCACCCATGTGGTCGCGCAGCGCCAGCCCAGCCCGGACTACACCGACTTCCCGCTGACCCTGCGCGTGCCCGTGCGCGGCGTGACCCAGGGCGAGCCGGAGGCGCTGATGTTCCTGCGCCTGTCGCTGATGGCCCAGGGCGGCAAGCAGCCCCTGTCGCTGCAGCCCTTGCCGGTGCGCGCGCCGCGCTCGCCGTTCGACGGCTGGCGGCCCGATTCCTTCGTCAGTTCCCAGGTAACCCCATGAGTTGGCAACCCACCGGCCCCAGCCTCGACGACCTGCTGGCGCCGATTTCCGACGGCGAACCCTGCGGTGAGAACCTGCGTCACGCCCCCGAGATGGACCGTCTGCGGCAGATGCGTCGCGAGGACGACCCCTCGCTGCCCGAGGGCGTCTGGCAGGCGGAACTCAAGCGCGGTGACTGGGGTGGCGTTGAGGCGCTGGCCGGTGAGCTGCTGTGTCGCCGCAGCAAGGACCTGATGCTCGCCGCCTGGCTCGGCGAGGCCTGGCTGATGCGCCATGGCCTGCATGGCGCTGCCCCGGCCCTGGGCCTGCTGGCCGGGCTCTGGGCGCGCTACCCGGACGACCTGCACCCGCGCGCCGAGGATGACGACCGCTCCTGGCGGGTGGCGCCCCTGGAGTGGGTGGCGCGGCGCTACAGCGAGTTGCTGTTGACCCGCTGTCCGATGCTGGGCGTGGTGGAGGGCGACCTGGCCGAGGTCACCCTGGCCAGTTGGCAGCGCCTCAAGCAGCGCCAGGTCCAGGCCGGCGACAGCAAGGCGGCCAAGGCCGCTGCCGAAGCCGCGCGGCTTGAGCAGAGCAAGCTGGATGAGGCACTGCGGCGCCTGCCCGTCGAGCAGTTCGTTACCCTGGACGCCGAGCTGGGCCAGGCGCTGGCCGAGCTGGCACGCCTCGAGCGCGGCTGCGACGCGTGGCTGGGCGAGTTGGCACCAGGCTTCGGCACGTTGCGCGGTGCCCTGGAAACCCTGCATGCCTTCATCCACGAACGTCTTCCCTATGTCCCCGAGGTGCCGCCCATGCCGGAGCCCGTTTCCACCCCCGAGCACGAGGCCGCACCGGCCACTGCCGCCGTTGCCGCCTTGCCCGTCGGTGCGCCCAGCAGCCGCGAGGAGGCCTACCGGCAACTGGCGCAGATTGCCGACTTCCTGGCCCGTACCGAGCCCCACAGCCCGGTGCCCTATGTGATCCGCCGCGCGGTGGAGTGGGGCCACCAGCCGCTGAGCAGCCTGCTGGACGAGCTGCTCAACGCCGACGCCGAGTCGCGGCGCCTGTGGCAGTTGCTGGGGGTGCTGAGGTAGCGAAGCGGTCAGGCGCTCACCAGCACCTCGAACCCGCCGAAGATCATCCGCTTGCCGTCGAAGGGCATTCCGGCGGGGTCGGTCTTAAGGCGCGGGTCTTCCATGGCCCGTTGCATGCCACTGTCGCGCACGGCCTTCGAGGGCCAGGTGATCCAGGAGAACACCACGGTTTCCTCCGGTTTGCACTGCACGGCCATGGGGAAGGACGTCAGAGTCCCTTCCGGGACGTCATCGCCCCAGCATTCGCAGACGCTGAGGGCGCCGCAGTCCTTGAACACGGTGGCGGCCTGCTCGGCCAGTTCGCGGTAGGCCTCGCGGGAGGCGGTTGGCACGGCCAGTACATAGCCGTCGACGTAGAGGGTCATGGTCGATCTCCTGGGTGGACTCATGGACAGGCGGTACGGCGTGCCTGGATTCATTCGACACGGGTTTCGTCACCCTGCCAAAGCGTGCCGACCAATGGGCCGCTTGTGGGCGCGGCGGTGAGCGAGGAAGATGCCGGGTCTCTTAGCCAACACGGACGTACGACCATGAAACTCGGCTACACCATCCTCTACGTCAGCGACGTACCCGCTTCCCTGGCCTTCTTCGAAGCAGCGTTCGGGCTGCCGACGCGCTTCCTCCACGAGTCCGGCGACTACGGCGAGGTGGAGACCGGCGCAACCACCCTGGCCTTCGCCAACCATGCACTGGGCGACTTCAACTTCCCCGGCGGCCACGTGCGTGCCGATGCTTCCGCCCAGCCGCTGGGCATGGAGATCGGCCTGGTCACCGAGGACGTGGCCGCCGCGCACCAGCGCGCGCTGTCGGCCGGTGCCCGCGAGCTGGCGCCGCCGGTGGCGCGGCCCTGGGGCCAGGTGGTGTCCTACCTGCGCTGCCCGGACGGCCTGCTGGTGGAACTGTGCACCCCGGTGGGGGGCTGACGTGCGCACACGGCACCTGGCACTGGGGGCGCTGCTGGGGCTGGCCGCCGGCCCGCTGCTGGCAGCGCCCTACGAGGGCTATGAGGGGTTCTATGCCGGCCTCGGCAGGAACCTATTCCCGGGTAAGGGGCTCGAGTTGCAGCAGGCCTGCACCGACGAGCCCCGTCATTGCCTGTGGACTAACGCCCTCGGCGTGGCGGCCGAGCGCTACCCGGATGCGCTGTGGAGCGCGCCCGGGGAACTGGGTAGCGAGGCACCGGCCGGCTGGCCGGCGCTGGTGTTCGATGGCAGCAGCCTGGCGGTGGCCGGGCGCACGTTGTCGCTGGCGGACGCGGTGAACCTCGCCCCGGCGGACTGGGGTGGCACCTCGCCACAGGACCCGGAATCGCTGGCCTCGGTCACCGCCTGGCAACAGGGCACGGACCTGTGCCTGGAGCTGCACTACAACGGCAGCGGACGCATGGCCCGCTACAGCGGCGTGCTGGTGGTGAGGGGCGGGAACCTGCATGTGCTGCCGCCGCTGTTCGCCGCCTGCGGGGCGGTGCGCGAAGGGGGCAATGGCGTCTTCTTCTATCCCGACACCCGCTACCTGGCAGGCCCGGGCGACCTGCCGCCGGGTGTGCAGATGGATTACCGGCGCAGCGACGGGGCCGCCTCGGCCGAAACCTATCGCCTGCGCTTCAGTGAGCCGGACAACCCCTATCGCTTCGTGATCGAGCCCGCGCCCCGCTGAGAACAGGCGCAGGCCCGTTCCCGGCGGCGGTGTGGCTCAGCCGGCCTTGCGCCGGTCGTAGACGTGGCAGGCCTTGCCCTCGGAGCGCTTCAGCGAGAAGGGCGGGCGCAGCACCACCCGCGCGCTGATGCCGATGTAGGTCTTGATCAGCTTGCCCAGCTCGCTGCACAGGGCCAGCTCCTGGGCCGGGTTGGCCGGCTCCTGGCCCGGGCGCGACTCGACGTGGATCTCGATGCCGTCGAGGTTGCCGTCGCGGTAGAGGTGGATCTCGTAGTTCTCCGACAGGGCGCGCACCTTCAGCACCAGCTCCTCCACCTGGGTGGGGAACACGTTCACGCCGCGGATGATCAGCATGTCGTCGCTGCGCCCGGTGATCTTGTCCATGCGCCGCATCGGCCGCGCGGTGCCGGGCAGCAGGCGGGTGAGGTCGCGGGTGCGGTAGCGGATCATCGGCAGCGCCTCCTTGGACAGGGAGGTGAACACCAGCTCGCCGTACTCGCCGTCCGGCAGCACCTGGCCGGTCACCGGGTCGATGATCTCGGGGTAGAAGTGGTCCTCCCAGATGGTCGGGCCGTCCTTGGTCTCGGCGCATTCCATGGCCACGCCCGGGCCCATGATTTCCGAGAGGCCGTAGATGTCCAGCGCGGTGATGCCCATGCGTTCCTCGATGGCGCGGCGCAGCTCGGCCGTCCAGGGTTCGGCACCGAAGATGCCCAGGCGCAGGGGCAGGTCATGGGGATCGATGCCCTGGCGTTCGATCTCGTCCGCCAGGTTCAGCATGTAGGACGGGGTGACCATGATGATGTCGGGCTGGAAGTCGCGGATCAGCTGCACCTGCTTCTCGGTCTGGCCGCCGGACATGGGGATCACCGTGCAGCCCAGGCGCTCGGCGCCGTAGTGGGCGCCCAGGCCGCCGGTGAACAGGCCGTAGCCGTAGGACACGTGCACCTTGTCGCCCTTGCGCCCCCCGGCCGCACGGATGGAACGCGCCACCACGCCGGCCCAGGTGTCGATGTCGTTGCGTGTGTAGCCCACCACCGTCGGCTTGCCGGTGGTGCCGCTGGAGGCGTGCAGGCGCACCACCTCGCTCTGGGGCACGGCGAACATGCCGTAGGGGTAGTTGTCGCGCAGGTCGTTCTTGCCGGTGAAGGGGAAGCGCGCCAGGTCTTCCAGGGACTGCAGGTCGTCCGGGTGCACGCCCGCCTCGTCGAAGCGGCGGCGGTACAGCGGGACGTTGTCGTAGGCGTGCTTCAGGCTCCAGCGCAGGCGATCCAGCTGGTGCTGGCGCAGTTCGTCGACGCTGGCGGTTTCCATGGGATCGAGCAAGGCGGTGGAGGCGATCGTGTTCATCATGGGTCACTCGAATTGTTGTTGTAGTCGACAGCCGGTGAGGGGCTGCGAGTGCAGGCGAGCAGCATACTCCGCGCTGTTCGCCCGGGCTCGGGCGTAGCGTTTCAGCGCCTTTCGATGACCAGGGCGATGCCCTGGCCGACGCCGATGCACATGGTGCAGAGGGCATAGCGGCCCTGGCGTTCTTCCAGTTCGTTGAGGGCGGTGGTCACCAGGCGCGCGCCGCTCATGCCCAGCGGGTGGCCGAGGGCGATGGCACCGCCGTTGGGATTGACCCGGGGGTCGTCGTCGGCCACGCCCAGCTCCCGCAGCACGGCCAGGCCCTGGGCGGCGAAGGCTTCGTTGAGTTCGATCACGTCCATGTCGGCCAGGGACAGCCCGGTCAGCTCCAGCACCTTGCGGGTCGCCGGGACCGGGCCGATGCCCATGATGCGCGGCTCCACCCCGGCAGTGGCCATGCCGACCACCCGGGCGCGGGCCTTGAGGCCGTGGCGCCGGGCGGCGGCGGGGCTGGCCAGCAGCAGGGCACAGGCGCCGTCGTTGACGCCCGAGGCGTTGCCGGCCGTGACCGAGCCGCCCGCGCGGAAGGGCGCGCCCAGTTTGGCCAGTTGCTCCAGGGTGGTGTCGCCGCGCGGGTGCTCGTCCTGGCTCACCACCTTGGGCGGGCCTTTGCGCTGGGGGATTTCCACGGGAACGATCTCTTTGCCCAGGCGCCCGCTGGCCTGAGCCGCGGCGGCGCGCTGCTGGCTGCGCAGGGCGAAGGCGTCCTGATCGGCGCGGGAGATGCCGAACTGCGCGGCGACGTTCTCGGCAGTCTCCGGCATGGAGTCGATGCCGAACTCGGCCTGCATCAGCGGGTTGACGAAGCGCCAGCCGATGGTGGTGTCGAAGATCTCCGCCTGGCGGGAGAAGGCGCTGTCGGCCTTGCCCATGACGAAGGGCGCGCGGGACATGGACTCCACGCCGCCGGCTATCATCAGCCCGGCTTCGCCGCAGCGCAGGGCGCGGGCGGCGCTGCCCACGGCGTCGAGGCCGGAGCCGCAGAGACGGTTGAGGGTGGTGCCGGGCACGCTCTGCGGCAGGCCGGCGAGCAGGGCGGCCATGCGCGCGACGTTGCGGTTGTCTTCGCCGGCCTGGTTGGCGCAGCCGTAGATCACGTCGTCGATGGCGCTCCAGTCCAGCTCCGGGTGGCGCGCCATCAGGGCGCGGATCGGCACCGCGCCGAGGTCGTCGGCACGCACGCCGGACAGCGCCCCGGCGTAGCGGCCGATGGGGGTGCGCACGGCGTCGATGATCAGGGCCTCGTTCATCTGGACATCACTCATCAGGGGTCTCCTGCGCGAGCACCGTGCCGCGCACTGTGTAGGACTTGCCGTGGAACAGGGCGATCAGTTGCCCGTTCTGGTTCTCTATGCGCACGTCGTAGTTGCCGGTGCGCCCGCTGCGGCTCTGCTCGCTGGCCTGGGCGGTGAGGGTGTCGCCCAGGCGCGCCGGGGCCACGTAGTCGATGCTGCAGCCGATGGCCACGGTGGCTTCGTTGTAGCTGTTGCAGGCGAAGGCGAAGGCCGAGTCGGCCAGGGCGAACAGGTAGACGCCGTGGCAGGTGCCGTGGCCCTGGACCATGTCGGCGCGCACGGTCATGCCCATCTGCGCCTGGCCGGGTGCGACGGAGAGCAGGCGCATGCCCATGGCCTGGCTGGCGCTGTCGCGCTCGAACAGGGCGCTGCCGCAGGCCTCCGCCAGGGACAGGGCTTCATGGTTGGTCATGGAAGGTCCTCCCTTCGGCGACGTGGCGGCGCAGCAGCAGCGATGGGCGATAGCGCGCCTCGCCGTAGGCCGCCTGCAGGTTGTCCAGGGTGCGCAGCAGCGCCGCCAGGCCGATGGCGTCGGCCCAGGCCAGCGGGCCCTTGGGGTAGTTGACGCCGGCGCGCATGGCCAGGTCGATGTCCGCCGCCGAGCCGACGCCCTGCAGCACCGCATCGGCGCCTTCGTTGGCCAGCATGGCGACGGTGCGCAGCACGGCCAGGCCGGGGATGTCGGCCAACGGCGTGGCGGTGATGCCGGCGCGTTGCAGCAGCGCCACGGCCTGGTCGCGGGCGAGGGCGGAGGTGCTGGCGGCCCAGGTGATGCCCAGGCGGCTGGCCTCGGCGTAGTCCAGCGCCAGGTCCAGCAGCATCAGGTTGGCCAGGCCGTCCTCGCGGGCGCGCTGGCTGGCCAGGCGGCCGTCGGAGAGGGCCAGCACGGCATCGCCGACCCGCAGCAGGCCGGCGCCGTCGCGGCGGGTCACCGCCAGGCCGGCGGCCTGCAGGCGCGCCACCAGCGGCTCGGCCACGCCCAGGTGGCCCTCCACCACGCAGCCGTCCACGGCCTGCTCGCTGGAGAGCGCAGCCGGCGCCGGACGCTGGGCGCCCTCGGTGTAGTCATAGAAACCACGGCCGCTCTTGCGCCCGAGGTGGCCGGCGTCCACCAGCTCCTTCTGGATCAGCGAGGGCTGGAAACGGAAGTCGCCGTAGTAGGCCTCGAACACCGAGCAGGTGACGGCGTAGTTGACGTCGTGGCCGATCAGGTCGGTGAGTTCGAAGGCACCCATGCGGAAGCCGCCGGCCTCGCGCATCAGGGCGTCGAGGGTGGCGCAGTCGGCGGCACCCTCCTGCAGCAGGCGCAGGCTTTCCGCATAGAAGGGCCGGGCCACGCGGTTGACGATGAAGCCGGGGGTGGAGCGGGTGTGCACCGGCTGCTTGCCCCAGGCACGCGCGGTGGCGTACAGGGCGTCGGCCAGGACCGGGTCGCTGGCCAGGCCCGAGACGACTTCCACCAGGGCCATCAGCGGTGCCGGGTTGAAGAAGTGCAGGCCGATCACCCGCCCCGGATGAGCGAGCCCGGCGGCCAGGGCGGTGATGGACAGCGAGGAGGTGTTGCTGGCGAGGATGCAGGTGGGGCTGCACAGCGCCTCCAGTTGCTGCAGCAGGGCGCGCTTGATCTCCAGGTTCTCGACGATGGCTTCGATCACCAGGCGTGCGTCGGCCAGGGCCTCCAGCGTCTCCGCCGGTTGCAGGCGGGCGACGATGGCCTGGCGCTCGGCGGCATCCAGCTTGCCTTTCTCCACCAGGCGGCCGAGCTGGCGGTCGATGCCGTCCACGGCTTGGGCGGCGGCACCGGGGCGGTTGTCGTAGAGCCGCACCGGGTGGCCGGCCTGGGCCGCCACCTGTGCGATGCCGGCGCCCATGGCACCGGCGCCGATCACGGCGACGAGGGACGTTTGGGGCAGGGCGGGCATGGGCTCAGCGTCCTTTGAAGACTGGAGTGCGTTTGGCCATGAAGGCGCTGACGCCTTCGCGGTAGTCCTCGCTGCGACCGGCCAGGCGCTGCAGGTCGCGCTCCAGTTCCAGTTGCTGGTCGAAGCTGTTGTCCAGGCTGGCATTGAGGCTGCGCTTGATCAGCGCCAGGCCGTAGGTCGGCTGGGTGGCCAGGTAGCGGGCGAGCTTGAGGGCCTCGTCACGCAGGGCGGCATCGTCCACCACGCGGTGGATCAGCCCCCACTGCTCGGCCTGCTCGGCACTCAGGCGCTCGCCCAGCAGGGCCAGGGCCTTGGCACGGGCCATGCCCACCAGGCGCGGCAGGGTCCAGGTGCCGCCGGAATCGGGGATCAGGCCGATCTTGCAGAAGGCCTGGATGAAGCTGGCGGAGCGGGCGGCCAGGACCAGGTCGCAGGCCAGGGGGATGTTGGCCCCGGCCCCGGCGGCGACGCCGTTGACGGCGCAGACCACCGGCATGGGCAGGTCGCGCAGGGTGCGGATCAGCGGGTTGTAGAACTGCTCGATGGAGGCACCCAGGTCCGGCGCCTCGCTGCCGGGGGCGACGTTGCGGTCGGCCAGGTCCTGGCCGGCGCAGAAGCCACGGCCTTCTCCGGTCAGCAGCAGCACGCGCACCGCTGGGTCCTGGCGCACCTGCTTGAGGGCCTCGCGGACTTCGCCGTGCATCTGGGCGTTGAAGCTGTTGAGTTGCTCGGGTCGGTTGAGGCTGAGGGTGGCGACACCCGCCTCGATGGAAAAGAGGATGTGTTCGAAGGTCATGTCTCGGGCGCTCCAGGGCGGCGGGAGAGGGCGGCCAGCGGTTACTGGCCGGTGAAGTCGGGGCGGCGCTTTTCCTGGAAGGCACGGATGCCTTCGTCGCGGTCGCGGGTGCCGGCCAGCAGGGTGAAGGCATGGCGCTCGAAGCGCAGGCCGCTGGCGAGGTCGGTGTCCTCGGCCTTGAGCACGGCCTCCTTGGCCAGGCGCACGGCCAGCGGCGCCTTCTGGGCGATCAGCCGGGCGATGGCGAGGGCGCGCTCGACGGTGAACTCGGGTTGGGTCACTTCGCTGACCAGCCCGGCGCGCAGGGCGTGGCGGGCGTCGATGGCTTCGCCGGTGAGCACCATCTGCATGGCCAGGGACTTGCCCACGGCGCGCAGCAGGCGCTGGGTACCGCCGGCGCCGGGCATGATCCCGAGGTTGATTTCCGGCTGGCCGAAGCGGGCGTCTTCACCGGCGATGAGGATGTCGGCGTGCATGGCCAGCTCGCAGCCACCGCCGAGGCAGAAGCCGTTGACGGCGGCCACCAGCGGTTTGCCGAAGCGGGCGATGCGTTGCCAGTGGGCCTGGCGCGGGTCATTGAGGATGCCTACCAGGTTGCGCTCGGCCATTTCCGTGATGTCGGCGCCAGCGGCGAAGGCCCTGTGGCTGCCGGTGATCACCACCACGCGGGTGTCGGCGTCCTGCTCGGCCTGGTCCAGTTCGGCAGCCAGCTCGCCGAGCAGCTCGGTGTTCAGCGCATTCAGCGCCTCGGGGCGCTGCAGGGTGATCAGGCGGACACCCAGTTCGGGCGGCAGGACAGCAAGGGTACGAGGCATGACGAACGTCCTCTGGTGCACGCGCGGCTCAGGCATGCCGCTCTTGTTGGTGAGATGGCGTGTGATCCGGGCGTTCGCGACGGGTCGCCATCCGTTGTGGCGGCAGTATAGGCATAACGCGATACAAAACAACAAATCAAAAAATAGAAAGAGTGTCTTAAAAGATCGTGCTTGGTTGTCGTGAAAACCCTGCTACAGGGCTTATCTGCCGTTATTTAACGTTGACTGGCTGATTGATCGTGATCCCAGCGCTTTTTTGAAGGTGTTTCCATGTGATACAAGAGCTACGTATTTTTGAATCGAATAAGGCTTGAGCCTGAGAAGGAGAAACGCCCATGGCCTGTTACAGCCTGGATGGACTGGTTCCGGTGGTGCACCCCACTGCCTATGTGCACCCGAGCGCGGTGCTGATCGGTGACGTGATCATCGGCCCGCGCTGCTATGTCGGTCCGCTGGCCAGCCTGCGCGGCGACTTCGGGCGCATCGTTCTGGAGGAGGGTGCCAACATCCAGGACACCTGCGTGATGCATGGTTTCCCCGGCAGCGACACGGTGGTGGCGCGCAACGGCCACATCGGCCACGGCGCGGTGTTGCACGGCTGCCAGATCGGCGAAGACGCCCTGGTGGGCATGAACGCGGTGGTGATGGACGGCGCGTGCATCGGCGCACGTTCCTTCGTTTCCGCCACGGCCTTCGTCAAGGCGGGCTTCACCTGTGACGCGCAGTCCCTGGTGATGGGCTCGCCCGCCCAGGTGCGCCGTGTGCTGAGCGATGACGAAGTGACCTGGAAACAGGCCGGCACCCGCGAGTACCAGCGCCTGGCCCAGCGCTGCCTGGCGGCGCTCGAACCCTGCGAACCGCTGGCCGAGGTAGAACCCGGCCGGCCGCGCATGAGCGACCCGGGACTGCGGCCCAAGGGCGAGGCGCGCTGATGGGCTCGGACGCCTGTGGCCCCATCGTGAGGCGTGCGGGTATAGTCGGCATCCCTTCACGACCCCGTATGCCCATGACCTCCCTCGTGCCCCTGGACCAGCTCATCACCCGCTTCCAGCAGCAGACTCCCATTCGCGCCAGCTCGCTGATCATGACCCTCTACGGGGATGCCATCGAACCCCACGGCGGCACCGTCTGGCTGGGCAGCCTGATCCAGATGCTGGAGCCCATCGGCATCAACGAACGGTTGATCCGCACCTCGATCTTCCGCCTCACCAAGGACGGCTGGCTGAGTGCCGAGAAGGTCGGGCGGCGCAGCTACTACAGCCTCACCGGCACCGGCCGCCGGCGTTTCGAGAAGGCCTTCAAGCGTGTCTACAGCTCCGGCATCCCGGCCTGGGATGGCTCCTGGCACCTGGTGGTGCTGTCGCAACTGCCCCAGGAGAAGCGCAAGCAGGTGCGCGAGGAGCTGGAATGGCAGGGTTTCGGCGCCATCGCGCCGACCGTGCTGGCCAACCCCCGCTGCGACCGCGTGGACCTCACCACCACCCTGCAGGAGCTGGACGCTCTGGAGGACAGCATCGTCTTCGAGACCAGTGCCCAGGATGTGCTGGCCTCCAAGGCCCTGCGCATGCAGGTGCGCGAAAGCTGGCGGCTGGACGAGCTGGGCGAGCACTACCGCGAGTTCATCCAGTTGTTCCGCCCACTCTGGCAGGCCCTGCGCGAGCAGGAAAGCCTGGACCCCGAGGACTGCCTGCTGGCCCGCACGCTGCTGATCCACGAATACCGCCGCCTGCTGCTGCGCGACCCGCAACTGCCGGACGAACTGCTGCCCAGCGACTGGGAAGGCCGCTCGGCCCGCCAGCTGTGCCGCAACATCTACCGCCTGATCTACGCCAAGGCCGAGGAGTGGCTGAACGCCAACCTGGAAACCGCCGACGGCCCGCTGCCCGACGCCAGCGAAGGCTTCTACCGGCGCTTTGGCGGCCTGCGCTAGCACGCTGTTAGAAAGTGGCGGGCAGCCTGGTGCTTCAGCCGCCTGCCTGGTCTTGCGCTGGTCCCTGCCTTGGGGCCGGCGTTCCGTTTACAACCGCATCAGCACCGACTTGAGTTCGGTGTAGTGCTCGATGGCGGCTGCGCCCATCTCGCGGCCGAGCCCCGACATCTTGTAGCCGCCGAAGGGCAGGGCCGGGTCCAGTGCGCTGTGGCAGTTGACCCACACGGAGCCGGACTTGATGCGCGGGATCATCCTATGCACGGCGCCCAGGTCGTTGGACCAGATGCTGGCACCGAGGCCGTAGGGGTTGTCGTTGGCCAGGCGCACGGCTTCGTCGAGGTCGTCGAAGGGCATGGCCACCAGCACCGGGCCGAAGATCTCTTCCTGCACCAGGCGGTGCTTCTGGTCGACGTCGGCGATCACCGTCGGCTTGACGAAATACCCCGGCCCGAAGCCTTCGCCGCCGCAGACCACCGAGGCCCCCAGCTCGCGGCCGAGGTTGATGTAGCCGGTCACGCGGTCCTGCTGGCGGGCGGAGATCAGCGGGCCCATCTGCACGCTCGGGTCCAGTCCGTTGCCCAGCTTCATGCCGTTGGCGATGCCGGCGATGTCGGCCACCACGTTGTCGAAGTGCTTGCGCTGCACGTACAGGCGCGAGCCGGCGCAGCACACCTGGCCCTGGTTGAAGAAGATCGCCGTGGCGGCGCCGGCGGCGGCGTCCTGCAGGTTGGCGTCGGCCAGTACCAGGGTCGGCGACTTGCCACCCAGCTCCAGGGTGACGCGGGTCATGTTGTCCATGGCGGCCTTGCCGATCTGCTTGCCGACCTCCGTGGAGCCGGTGAAGGTCAGCTTGTCCACGCCCGGGTGGCGGGTGAGGGCGGCGCCGGCGTTCAGGCCGGTGCCGGTCACCACGTTGAACACGCCGGCGGGGTAGCCCGCCTCCAGCACCAGTTCGGCCAGCTTGAGGGCGGTGACCGGCGTTTCGTCCGCTGGCTTGAGCACCACCGTACAGCCGGTGGCCAGGGCCGGGCCGAGCTTCCAGCAGGCCAGCAGCAGGGGGAAGTTCCAGGCGACGATGGCGCCCACCACGCCGACGGCTTCGCGGCGGATGAAGCCGTGGAACTGGTCGTCCGGCATCAGCGGCAGGGAGACGTCCACGCTGCTGCCTTCGATCTTGGTGGCCCAGCCGGCCATGTAGCGGAGGAAGTCGATGGCCAACTGCACGTCCATCACCTGCGCCACTGCCGCGCTCTTGCCGTTGTTCAGGCATTCCAGCTCCGCCAGTTGCCGGGCATCGCGCTGCATCAGGTCGGCCAGGCGCCACAGCAGGTTCTGCCGCTCGCGGGGGCGCATGCGGCTCCAGGCAGAGTCATCGAAAGCCTGGCGGGCGGCGCGCACGGCGCGGTCCACGTCCTCGGTAGCGGCCGAGGGCACGCGGCCGATGACGTCACCCGTGGCCGGGTTGCGGAAGTCCAGGGTGGCGCCGCTGGCGGCGTCCTGCCACTGGTCACCGATGAGCATCTTCAGCGGGCGGTCGAGGAAGGCGCGGGTGGCCGGCAGGAGGGGCAGCTGGTCGGACATGGGTTCGCTCTCTTGTTGTCAGGGAAGGAGGTGAACCGCCATGGGGCAACCGCCATGCCAAGGTGGGGAACGCGGGTGCCAGGCGCCATCGGCCGCGGGCTGCGGCGCTGGAGGAGAGGGGGATCGGTTCGGCGCGGCTGTCGCACATTGAGACGGCGTGAGACAACGGCTGCTACAGCCCGACGGCGGCGCTGCGGTGTCACCGTGGCGGCGTCTCAGGCTGGGACAGCCTGTCTCGAAATTAGACGCATGCGGTGTTTCGCCACAGCCCCGGTGAAGCCGCTTTGTGCGCTCAAGATATTGATTCATAAGGGTTTACCGGAAGTGGCACACATCCTGTATCGGCTGCGACAGTTGTGCCGCCCGGTTCGGCGCGACCCATAAGAACAAAACCGTGGAGGTCTGACCTTGAAGACGACTCGACTCCGGCGGCAAGCGGGCAGCCTGGTGCTGACCCTGGCAGCCTTGCTGTGTGCCCAGGCCCATGGGGCGGAAGAGGGGCCGGCGCTCCTCCAGTCCAAGTGCATGGGGTGCCACATCCCCGAGGGCAACGACACCTACAGCCGCATCAGCCACCAGCGCAAGACGCCCGAAGGCTGGCTGATGAGCATCGCCCGCATGCAGGTGATGCACGGCCTGAAGATCAGCGACGAGGACCGTCGCACCCTGGTCAAGTACCTGGCCGACAAGCAGGGCCTGGCGCCCAGTGAGACCGACGGCGTGCGCTACGCCATGGAGCGTCGGCTGAACACCGTCGAGCAGTTCGACGATCACCTCAGCCAGATGTGCGGTCGCTGTCACTCCGGTGCCCGTGTCGCCCTGCAGCGGCGCCCGGCGAAGGAGTGGGAGCACCTGGTCAACTTCCACCTCGGCCAGTGGCCGTCCCTCGAATACCAGGCCCAATCCCGCGACCGCGACTGGTTGGACATCGCCCTCAAGCAGACCGTGCCCGACCTGGCCAAGCGCTTCCCGCTGGACAGCCAGGCCTGGACCGACTGGCAGAAGGCCCGGCCCAAGGCCGACGTGTTGCCGGGTCAGTGGAGCTTCAGCGGGCACATGCTCACCAAAGGCGATGTGCGCGGCGTGATGACCGTGACCGCTGATGGCGCCGACACCTTCAAGGTGGACGTGAAGGGTCAGTACGCCGACGGTTCGCCGTTCACCGGCAGCGGCTCGGCGATCCTCTACAACGGCTATGAATGGCGCGGCAACCTGAAGGTGGGCGACACCACCCTGCGCCAGGTCTTCGCCGCCCTCGACGGGCAGATGACCGGCCGCATGTTCGAGAGCGAGCACGACGAGCGTGGCCTCGACTTCAGCGCCGCGAAGCAGGGCAAGGCCCGGCTCCTGGCGGTGCAGCCGGCGCAGGTCAAGGCCGGCAGCGAAACCGAGCTGACCCTGGTGGGCAGCGGCCTCTCGGGCGCGCCGCAACTGGGGGCCGGGCTGAAGGTGGTGAAGGTGCTGGACAGCACCCCGGACCAGGTGCGGGTGAAGGTGAAGGCGGCTGCTGACGCGGCCCCCGGCCTGCGCGAGGTTTCCGTTGGCGCGCTGAAGGGCGTGACCCTGGCGGTCTACAAGGACATCGCCGAGGTCAAGGTGGTGCCCGCGTTCTCCATCGCCCGCATCGGCGAGAACGGTGGCTCCACGCCCAAGGTCCAGGGCCGCTTCGAGGCCGAGGCCTGGGGCACCGACGCCGCCGGCAAGGCCTACCGCATCGGCTACCTGCCGGCGAAATGGTCGGTGGAACCGTTCGATGAGCGAGCCAAGGAAGACGAGGACGTGAAGTTCGCCGGGGTGATGCAGAAGGATGGCGTCTTCGTGCCCGGCGGTGCCGGCCCCAACCCGGAACGCAAGATGATGACCAACAACGCCGGCAACCTGAAGGTGATCGCCGAGCTGGAGGAGGGCGGGCAGAAGGGCGAAGGCCACCTGATCGTCACCGTCCAGCGCTGGAACAACCCGCCATTGCCCTGAGCGGGTGCCTCTAGAAACGTAGGCAGTTTTTAGAGGTGTCCGAGTGCTGTGGCCGGGCAGGGCGGTTGCCCCGCCCGGATTCGAAACGAATCGGGACGAATTCCAGGAGGTCGCCATGGGCGCAATCTTGAATCTGGTCGAACGCAACCTGCACGAGGTGCAGGTCAACGCCGACCGCATGCTGTTCCACATCCCCAGCAGCTCGCTGTTCGCCACCGACGCGCTGACCGGGGGCATCATCGACGCCCTGCGCCAGCAGGGCTGCTCGCCCGAGGAGCTGGTGCAACGCCTGGGCGGGCGTTTCGCGGGTGCCGAGATCGACGAGACCCTGCGCGAGCTGATCGCGCTGGAGGTGGTGAGCGACGGCTCGCCGCTGACGCCGGAGATCGGCTTGAAGAAGGTCGACCGCACCGCCCTCAACACCGTGGTGCTGAACGTCAACACCGGCTGCAACCTGAGCTGCACCTACTGCTACAAGGAAGACCTCGACAAGCCCTCGGCCGGCAAGAAGATGGCCGTGGAAACGGCCGAGGCCTCGGTGGAGATGCTGCTGCGCGAGTCCCCCGACGAGGCCCGCTACAGCGTGGTGTTCTTCGGTGGCGAGCCGCTCTCCAACCGGCCGCTGATCGAGCACATGGTGGGCTACTGCGAGCGCCGCTTCGCCGCTGCGGGCAAGCAGGTGGAGTTCGTCATGACCACCAACGCCACGCTGCTCACCGAGGCGATCGTCGACTGGCTGAATGCCCACCGCTTCGGGCTGTCCATCAGCATCGACGGGCCGAAGACGGTGCACGACCGCAACCGCATCACCGTGGGCGGGCAGGGCACCTACGACGTGGTCCGGCGCAAGGTGGAGATGCTGCTGTCGCGCTACACCAGCCGCCCGGTGGGCGCGCGGGTGACGCTGACCACCGGCGTCACCGACGTGGAAACCATCTGGGACCACCTGTTCAACGAACTGGGCTTCGCCGAGGTGGGGTTCGCCCCGGTCACCTCCGGCGACATCAGCAGCTTCAACCTCACGGCGGACGAGCTGGTGCAGGTGTTCGCCAACATGAAGGCCCTGGGCCGGCGCTACCTGGAGGCGGCGCTGGAGAACCGCAACATCGGCTTTTCCAACCTGCACCAGCTGATCACCGACATCCACGAGGGCCAGAAGAAGGCGCTGCCCTGCGGGGCCGGGCTGAAGATGCTGGCGGTGGACCACAAGGGCGAGCTGAACCTCTGCCACCGCTTCACCGGCTCCAGCCTGCCGACCTTCGGCAACGTGCATGGCGCGGTGAAGCAGGCCGAGCTCAACGACTTCCTCTCCCAGCGCCTGGACCGCACCGGCACCGGCTGCGACAGCTGCCGCATCCGCAACCTCTGCTCCGGCGGCTGCTACCACGAGAGCTACGCCCGCTACGGCGATCCCACGCACCCGACCTACCACTACTGCGAACTGATGCGCGACTGGGTGGACTTCGGCATCGAGGTCTACAGCCGCATCCTGGCCGGCAACCCGGCCTTCATCAGCCGCATCATCACTCCGCGGAAGGCGCACTGACATGAAACATCTCAAGCCGCTGAACCAGAAAGCGCACCTGCTCGAACAGGCCGCAGCCGAAGACCGCCTGGAAGAAGTCGTCGCCATGAGTGCCGTCGCCGGCTGCACGGCGACCACCGATCCGGGCTGGGAAGTGGATGCCTTCGGGGGCGTCAGCTCCCTCTGCCAGCCGATGGAGGCCGACCTCTACGGCTGCTCCGACCCCTGCTGGTGGCCGGCCCAGGTGCCGGACATGATGACCACCTACCAGGACTGGAACGCCAGCGCGCAGGACTCCTCGCAGGACTGGCGCAACCTCGGCACCGTCTTCCCCAAAGACAAATGACCGGCCACCCGAACACGAGGGAAACCCCGATGAAGCTCAATGCGTTCGCCAGCCTGGCCGTTGCCGCCGGGCTCGCCCTGGGTGGCCAGGCCCTGGCCGCCGACAACGCCGGCCTGGCACTCAAGGCCGGCCAGGAATACATGATCGCCACCAACTACCCGAACAACCTGCACGTGCTCGACCTGGCCAGCGACAGCCTCTACAAGACCTGCCGCCTGCCCGACGCCTTCGGGCCGGGCACCGCCATGGTGTCGCCGGACCGCAAGACCGCCTACCTGCTCAACAACCACTTCGGCGACCTCTACGGCATCGACCTCGACAGCTGCCGCGCGGTGTTCCACGCCAAGCTCTCGCGCAAACCGGACGAGAAGGCGCGCGCCATGTTCGCCTTCGCCCTCAGTCCGGACGGCAAGGAGCTGTACAGCGTGGTCAACCCGACCCGCATGGCCAGCGACCACTACGAGGTCCAGCAGCCGCGCCTGGAGGTGTTCGACACCGCCGCCGGCCTGGACGCCCAGCCGGTGCGCAGCTTCCCGGTGCCGCGCCAGTTGTACATCATGCGCGCCGCCGACGACGGCACCCTGTATATCGCCGGGCCCGACATCTACAAGATGGACGTGAAGACCGGCCGCTACGAAGTCGCCGTGCCCGGTCGCAACTGGAAGCGCCCCAACTACGGCCCGCCGGACGTGCTGTACTTCTGGCCGCACCAGACCCCGCTGCACGAGTTCTCGATGCTCTACACCACCACCAGGTTCAAGGACGAGAAGCAGGACCCGGCCACCGCCGGCTTCGTCTACGGCTACCTGAGCATCGACCTGAAGACCGGCAAGCCCACGGTGGAGGACTTCGCGCCGCTGACCGAGCTGTATTTCACCGGCCTGCGTTCGCCGAAGGACCCGAACCAGATGTTCGGCGTGCTCAACCGCCTGGCCAAGTACGACATCAAGCAGCAGAAGCTGATCAAGGCCGCCAACCTGGATCACTCCTACTACTGCATCGCCTTCAACACCCAGGGCAGCAAGCTCTACCTGGCCGGCACCTTCAACGACATCGCCGTCTTCGATCCGGACAGCCTGGAGAAGGTGAAGAACATCAAGCTGCCGGGTGGCGACATGGCCATCACCACCACCCAGGTATTCGTGCGCTAGGCCTATGACTCCCCCCGTGGCCCGGGCTTGTGCCCGGGAGCGGGGCGGGTCTGGCGGTACGTGTTTGCACGCATCATTCCGAACCGCATACGACCAATGGGTCACTAGACAGAACAAAGCCCTTTACCCAGATTGACGTTTACGTAAAGGTAATCGGCCTCCCTGCCCGAATCGGAGGCCACTCGGAAAGACCCGATCCCACCACAACGACAAGAAGGGACAGCCATGCATCAACCGAGCTATACCCGGGGGCGCCAGGACAAGCCTCTGCTCGCCATGACCATCGGCGCGGCATTCGACGCCACGGTCGCCCGATTCCCCGAACGCGAAGCGCTGGTGGTGCGCCACCAGGGGCTGCGCTACAGCTGGCGCAGCCTGGCCGAGGCGGTGGAAGTCCATGCCCGCGCGCTGATGGCCCTGGGCATCCAGAGCGGCGACCGGCTCGGCATCTGGGCTCCCAACTGCGCCGAGTGGTGCATCACCCAGTTCGCCAGCGCCAAGGTCGGCGCCATCCTCGTCAACATCAACCCGGCCTATCGCAGCAGCGAGCTGGAGTACGCCCTGCGCCAGTCCGGCTGCCGCTGGGTGATCTGCGCCGACGCCTTCAAGACCTCCGACTACCACGCCATGCTCCAGGGTCTGGTGCCGGAGCTGGCCACCGCGCCCATCGGCCAGCTCGCCAGCGAGGCGCTGCCCGAGCTGCGCGGGGTGATCAGCCTGGCCGCCGAACCGCCGGCCGGCTTCCTCGCTTGGGCCGACCTGCAGCAGCGGGCAGGGGAGACCACCCCGGCCGAGCTGGCCGAGCGCCAGGCCAGCCTGCAGTTCGACGACCCCATCAACATCCAGTACACCTCCGGCACCACCGGCTTCCCCAAGGGCGCCACCCTCAGCCACTACAACATCCTCAACAACGGCTACATGGTCGGCGAGAGCCTGGGGCTCACCGAGCACGACCGCCTGGTGATCCCTGTGCCGCTGTATCACTGCTTCGGCATGGTCATGGGCAACCTGGGCTGCATGACCCACGGCGCCACCATGATCTACCCCGGCGACGCCTTCGACCCGCTCACCGCCCTGCGCGCCGTGGCGGAGGAAAAGGCCACTGCGCTGTATGGCGTGCCGACCATGTTCATCGCCGAGCTGGACCACCCGCAGCGGCACGAATTCGACCTCTCCAGCCTGCGCACCGGCATCATGGCCGGCGCCACCTGCCCCATCGAGGTGATGCGCCGGGTCATCGGCGAAATGCACATGAGCGAAGTACAGATCGCCTACGGCATGACCGAGACCAGCCCGGTGTCCCTGCAGACCGGCCCGGATGACGGGCTGGAACTGCGCGTCACCACCGTCGGCCGCACCCAGCCGCAACTGGAGAGCAAGATCGTCGACGCCGATGGCCGCATCGTGCCGCGCGGCACCATCGGCGAGCTGTGCACCCGGGGCTACAGCGTGATGCTCGGCTACTGGAACAACCCCCAGGCCACTGCCGACGCCATCGACCCGGGCCGCTGGATGCACACCGGCGACCTCGCGGCCATGGACGACGACGGCTACGTGCGCATCGTCGGGCGCAGCAAGGACATGATCATCCGCGGCGGCGAGAACATTTACCCCCGCGAGCTGGAGGAGTTCTTCTTCACCCACCCGGCCGTGGCCGACGTGCAGGTGATCGGCATTCCCTGCAGCAAGTACGGCGAGGAGATCGTCGCCTGGATCAAGTTCCACCCCGGCCACAGCGCCGGCGAGGAGGAGCTGAAGGCCTGGGCCAAGGCCCGCATCGCGCACTTCAAGGTGCCCCGGCACTTCCGCTTCGTGGACGAGTTCCCCATGACGGTGACCGGCAAGATCCAGAAGTTCCGCATGCGCGAGATCAGCATCGAGGAGCTGACGCCGGCCCGGGACGGCAAGGTGACGGCGATCCGCTAGCGCCTCAGGGAGCCGCGTCTTGCGCGGCTCCTTATCCGCCTCTATCCCCTACACTGGGCGCCCGTAATCGCCATGACCCCCAGAACGCCATGACAGGAACGTCAGCCGAGAAAGGCACCATCTCCGTCCGCCTCGTCGACGAAGCGCTGCAGGTGCTTCGCCAGCAGGGGTTCGACGCTGCCGCGCTGCTGGAGCAGGCCGGCATTCCCGCCGAGCAGATGGCCCGGCCCTACGGCCGGGTCGCCTCCAGGCAGTACGCCCAACTGTGGCTGCTGATCGCCCGGGTGATGGATGACGAGTTCTTCGGCATGGACAGCCGTCGGCTCAAGTCCGGCAGCTTCGCCCACATGAGCCGGACCGCCCTGCAGGCCGCCACCCTGGGGGACGCGCTGCAGGCCAGCCTGACCTTCCTCGCCCTGGTGCTGGACGACCTGCAGCCCCGCCTGGCGCGGCGCGGCAGCCTGGCGGAGATCGTCCTCGACGACAGCGGCGCGCCGCCTCGGGCCTTCGCCTGCTTCACCCTGTTCCTCATGGTCCACGGCCTGCTCTGCTGGCTGGCCGGTCGGCGCCTGCCGATCCTCGGCATTGAGCTGCGGGGGCCGCAGCCGGCCTACATCGAGGACTACCGGGTGATGTTCACCCCGCACCTGCGCTTCGGCCGCGACACCACGCGCCTGGTGTTCAACGCCGACTGCCTGGCCCAGCCGGTGCGCCGCAACGAGGCGGACCTGCGACGCTTCCTCGCCGGTGCGCCGGCCAACATCCTGGTGCGCTACCGCGACCCCCAGAGCCTGGCCGCCCGCATCAAGGCCTACCTGCGCAGCCTGCGCCCCGAGCGCTGGCCGGACCTGGAGGCGCTCTCCGGGCACTTCTACATGGCGCCCTCCACCCTGCGGCGCAAGCTCACCCAGGAAGGGCAGTCCTACCAGGCGCTGAAGGACCAGGTGCGCCGTGACCTGGCGGTCGCCCGGCTGGACGCGGGCGAGGTGAACTTCACCGAGCTGGCCTTCGAACTCGGCTTCGCCGACGCCAGCGCCTTCTACAAGGCGTTCCGCAAGTGGACCGGCTCCACCCCCGGGCAGTACCGGGCGCTGGTGCACCCCGAGGCGGGCTGAGCCCCGTCACTTGGCGAACAGTTGGCCGATGTCCTTGAAGGCCTTGAACTCCAGCGCGTTGCCGCAGGGGGCGAGCAGAAACAGCGTCGCCAGCCGCTGCAGCGCCTGTTCGCGGCGTGCCTGGCTGGGCAGGGCGCACAATAGCCGGACCCTAGACCGCCCGTAGGCCGGCTTTGGGCAGGGACGGCGGGGCCTTGAGCAGCAGGCGGATGCGGTTGGCCAGGGCGTCGATGGCGTAGGGCTTGGCCATGACTTCCATACCCGGTGGCAGGGGTTCGTTGCCGAACGGGGCGTTCTGGGCGTAGCCGGTGATGAACAGCACCTTCAGGTCCGGGCGCTGCAGGCGGGCGCGGTGGGCCAGTTCCAGGCCGTTCAGCCCGCCCGGCAGGCCGACGTCGGCCAGCAGCAGGTCGACCCCTCGCTCGCTGGCCAGCAGGGCGAGGGCGCTGGGGCCGTCGGCGGCTTCGAGCATCTGGTAGCCGAGGTCTTCCAGCACTTCGCGCATCAGTTGGCGCAGGGGCGCTTCGTCGTCCACCACCAGCACGGTGGTGCGCTGCTCGGCGCGGGGGATTTCAGCGGGGCGGGGTGTGGGCGCGGGCAGTGCCTCGCCGTGGTGGCGGGGCAGGTAGAGGCTGAGGCGGGTGCCCTGGCCGAGGGTGGAGGCGATGCGCACCTGCCCGCCGGATTGCCGGGCGAAGCCGTACACCATCGAGAGCCCGAGGCCGGTGCCCTGGCCCACCGGCTTGGTGGTGAAGAAGGGTTCGAAAGCGCGGCTGATGACGTCCTCGCTCATGCCGCTGCCGGTGTCGCTGACCATCAGCACCAGGTAGTCCCCCGGTTCCAGCCCGCGTTCGCCGGCGGCCTGGGCGCCGAGCACGACATTGCTGCTGCCGATGCACAGACGGCCGCCGTCGGGCATGGCGTCGCGGGCGTTGATGCAGATGTTGAGCAGAGCGCTTTCCAGTTGGTTCGGGTCCACCAGCACCGTCCACAGTTCGCGCCCGTCGATGCATTCCACGTCGATGTTCGGGCCCATGGTCCGGCTGATCAGTTCGTGCAGGTTGGCGATCAGTTGGTTGACGTCGGTGGGGCGCGGGTCGAGGGCCTGGCGGCGGGAGAAGGCGAGCAGGCGGTGGGTGAGGGTGGCGGCGCGTTCGGCGGCGCTGCGGGCGATGTCGATGTAGCGGTTCAGGTCCTCGGTGCGCCCCTGGGCGATGCGCAGGCGCAGCAGCTCCAGGCTGCCGCTGATGCCGGCGAGGAGGTTGTTGAAGTCATGGGCGAGGCCGCCGGTGAGCTGCCCCACGGCTTCCATCTTCTGGCTCTGGCGCAGTTGTTCCTCGGTCTGGCGCAGGGCTTCGGCACGGGCACGCTCTTCGGTGGTGTCCCGGCCGATGGCGCTGATGAAGCCGTCGCCCAAAGAGGAGGACCAGTTGATCCAGCGGTAGCTGCCATTGCGATGACGCATGCGGCTGGCGTAGTCCCGCAGGGGCTCGCCCCTGACCAGGCTGTGGACGGCGGCCCAGGCGTCGGCGAGGTCGTCGGGGTGCACCAGGTCCAGGCAGTTGCTGCCCACCAGCTCGGCTTCGCTCCAGCCGAGGATGCCCTGCGTGGCAGGGTTGGCGGCGGTGATCACCAGATCCAGGCGCGACACCAGCATGATGTCCGGCGAGAGGTTCCACAGGCGGTTGCGGTCGCGGGTGCGCTCGGCCACCTGGCGTTCCAGGTTGTGGGTGAGCTGGCGCAACTGGTGCTCGGCAGTGACCCGGGCGGTGGTTTCGATCACCGTGTCGAGCATGCCCATTACCTGGCCGTCGGCGTCCCGCAGCGGGCTGTAGCAGAAGGTGAAATAGCCCATTTCCGGGCGCCCGTGGCGGTCCAGCTCCACGGGGAAATCTTCGATGAAGGTGGCCTGGCCCTGGTAGGCCCGTTCGGCGATGGGGCCGATGTGGTCCCAGGCTTCGCGCCAGATGTCGTCGAAGGACCGTCCGAGTGGGGTGGGCTTGTTGCCGAGTATGGGCACGAAGCCGTCGTTGTAGATGGAGATGCGCTGCGGCCCCCATACCAGGCAGCAGGGGAAATGCGATGACAGGATGGTGTCGACGCTGATGCGCAGCGCTTCGGGCCAGTGCTCGATGGGGCCGAGCGGGGTGCGGGCCCAGTCGTGCTGGCGCACCTGCTGGCTCATCGGCCCGGGGGCGGCGGGGAAGGGGGTAGCGTCCATGTCAGGATTCCGTGGGGCAGCAGCGCGGGTGGCTGGGTCAGAGGAATTGACCACGGAGCGGCCGGACAATTCGATTCCGCGATGCCTGTTCGCCGTGGGGGTGACGGCGAGCAGGCGCGAGGGCCTAGCGCTGCTCGGCCTGCTCGATGAGTTCGAGCACGTCGGCCAGGGTGGCGTCGAGGTGCTCGCCGGCCTTGTAGGCACGCAGCACGGCCTCGTCACCCTCGCGGACGAGGCGTGGCCGCTCGATGAACAGCCCGGCGGGTTCGAAGGCCTCGTCCAGCACCACCACCAGGGGAATGGCGATGCGCTCCAGGCCCAGGCGGCTCTTCAGGTCGTCTTCGGCGCGGCCCTTGGTGATCACCGCGAGGTCGATGCGTGGCTGGCGGCGGCACAGGTCGTCCAGCACGGTGACGTTGATCTGGCAGTCCGGGCACCACATCTCGCCCACCACCAGCAGGTGGTAGCGGCGTTCGATCTGCTCGATGCGCTGCAGCAGCGTGGCAGTCGGCCCCTGGTCTTCCAGGCGCTGGGCGATGGCGGCGGCTGCGGCGGTCTCGGCCGGCAGGCCGCTGCCGATGAACTCGGTGTAGGACTGGCCGATGTCGAACAGTTCGCGATAGGTCGCCATGGGGATGCTCCGTGAAAAGTGAGGCGGCATCCCAGCAGAAAAGCCCACCTCAGGCAACTGCGCCTCACCCCGGTGACAGGTAGCCGAGCAACTGCCGGGCGTGGGAAGCGCAGCGGCAGCGGCGGCACCTGTGGTGCGTGGATGATGGCCATGCGCTTCTTCGCCCTTGGTTTCGTCCTGGTCGAGGCGTAAAATCCCCACGTTTTCCGGGCTCTTTCCGGGTCTGTGACGGCCCTGTCCCAGCCCGCCTGCCCACCCTTACGATGCGATCACCCCCCAGGACCTGCTGCAAGGATCGCAGTCCCCTCGAGTGATCGCCCATCGGGACATGACCCATGCCGTTCGGGCCACCCCCCTCGCTCAACCTGCGCAGCCTCATCCTCCTGTTCGCCCTCGCGGCGACCTTGGCGACGCTGGCCAACAACCTGCTGGTGACCTACGGCATCCAGCGCCAGGCGCTGGTGCAGAACGCCCTGGAGGCCAACCGTGCCTATGCAGCCAAGCTGGCCGCCAGCATCAACGAAAGCCTGGGTGGTGACCTGGAGCGCCTTCGCTACAGCGCCACCCGGCTGGGCAACGTGCCGGGCGACACGAAGCAGATGGCGCTGGAGGCCGAGCGCCTGCTGATGCAGGACCACAGCTTCAACACCGTGCTGGTGGCCGATGCCGAGGGCACCGTGGTGGTTTCCAAGCCGGACGGCCTGGGTATAAACGGCCAGGCCCTGCGCTCGCGGGAGGCTCTGCAGCAGCGCCGGGCGATGGTCAGCCCGGCGTTCCGCTCCCTGGCGGGTAACCTCATCGTTTTCGTCTCCCACCCCATCTGGGGGCAGGATGGCCAGTACCTGGGGCTGATCGGCGGCACCATCTACCTGGGTAAGCCCAATGCCCTGGATTCCCTGGTCAGCCAGCATTTCCACCACGACGCCTCCAACGTCTACCTGGTGGACCCGGACCGCAAGGTGCTGTTCCACCCCGACGCCAGCCGCGTTGGCGAGCGCCTGGGTGCCAACCCCATCGTGGACGCGGTGCTCAAGGGTGAGAGCGGTGCCATGCAGGCCATCAACTCGCGGGGCGTGGAAGTGCTGGCCGGTTACGCCAGCGTGCCGCTGAGTGGCTGGGGCGTGGTGGCCCAGCAGCCCCTGGCTGCCGCCCAGGCCGCCGTGGAGGAATTGATGAAGCGCCTGCTGGCCGGGCTGCTGCCCATGAGCCTGCTGGGCATCGGGCTGATCCTCTGGATTTCCGCGCGCATCAGCCATCCGTTGCGGCAACTGGCCGAGAGCGCCGCCCAGCCGGAGCGTGCAGAAAAAGCACTGCGGGTGAAGGCCTGGTATGCCGAGGCCTGGATGATCAAGCAGGCGCTGCTGGCTGGCCTGGAAGTGACCCGGGCCAAGCTCGGCCAACTGGACCGGCAGGCCAAGAGCGACCCCCTCACCGGGCTGGCCAATCGGCGTGCCATGGAGGAGCGCTTGCAAGCCTGGCAGCGGCTGGGCACGCCGTTCTCCGTCATCAGCCTGGACATCGACCACTTCAAGCGGGTCAACGACACCTTCGGCCACGACACCGGTGACGATGTGCTGCGCCAGTTCGCCGATCTGCTGCGCCAGAGCTGCCGCGAGCGCGACCTGCCGTGCCGTGTGGGGGGTGAGGAGTTCATCCTGCTGCTGCCCGAGACGCCCATCAGCTCGGCGATCGACGTGGCCGAGCGTTTCCGCGTCAGGCAACAGAGCACGCTGATCGACCCGGTGGGGCAGGTCACCGTGTCCCTCGGTGTGGTGCACTGGTCGCCCCGAGGCGGGCGCAGCGTGCAGGACGTGCTCAAGCGGGCGGATGAACTGCTCTACCAGGCCAAGCAGGCCGGACGGAACCGGGTGATGGCAGAGGAGTCGCTGGCTCTGAAATCAATCGGCTGATGGCATCAATGCCGACGGTAAAGAATTCCTGACAGCCCGTTCCTTCAAAAAAGCGGCGTGATGTACAGCGGCGTTTTTGCCAAGACCTCGCCGTCAAAGGACTGCTGTCAGGAATCAGGCCTTCTTGCCGGTTTGCAATTCCCGTGTGCGCGTCCGGTGTGTCGCTGGCGAACATGCACGGCGATGCAAGGCGGGCCATGGCGCAGCGTACAGCCGTGTCCACCGGCGAAATCGACACCCTGCTCGGTGGCTTCGCGCCAGGGTGTCGCTTCTGGCTCACTGCATGCCGCTTGCCGGTCCGAGCCAGGCGAAGCGCTTTGCTAGGTTGGACGGCCTTGACCGAGCCCACGGCCGACGACCACGGAGCAGCCCCTTGAGCCACGCCACCGCGTCCCACCGAACCGACACCGCGTCGAGCGACATTCCGCCCCCCTCGGGTGACGCCAACCCGATCCTCACCGGCTACCGCGTCGGCCAGGACAACCTGCGGGGGCGCTGGCTGGTGCCCTTCGACATTCACGGCGTGGTGTTCCTGACCTCGGCGCTCACCGTCTTGCTTTTCGTGGTGCTGACGCTGGTGTTCCGCGAGGCGGTGGAGCCGGTGTTCACCGGCCTGCGCGACCTGCTCACCGGTCGCCTCAACGGCTTCTTCCTCGGCGCGGCGAATGTGTTCGTGGTGCTGTGCCTGGCACTGGTGGTCTCGCCCCTGGGGCGGGTGCGCCTTGGCGGCACCCAGGCCCGGCCGGACTATTCCTACGGCAGTTGGTTTTCCATGCTGTTCGCCGCCGGCATGGGCATCGGGCTGATGTTCTACGGCGTCGCCGAACCCGTCTCCCACTACCAGACCGCCCTGGCCGGCCCACAACTGGGCGAGGGCGGGGCGCGTATCGACTGGGCACCGCTGGCCGGCGCACCGGGTAACCCCGCCGAGGCCGCGCGGCTGAGCATGGCGGCGAGCATCTTCCACTGGGGCCTGCACCCCTGGGCGATCTACGCCATCGTGGCGCTGGCCCTGGCGTTGTTCTCCTTCAACAAGGGGCTGCCGCTGTCGATCCGCTCGATCTTCCACCCCCTGCTCGGTGAACGGGTGTGGGGCTGGCCGGGGCATGTGATCGACATCCTCGCGGTATTCGCCACGCTGTTCGGCCTGGTCACCTCCCTGGGCCTGGGCGCCGAGCAGGCAGCGGCGGGCATCGACTTCCTCTTCGGCACCGGCGCCTCGCTCACCGCCAAGGTGGTGCTGATCGTGGTCATCACCCTGGTGACCCTGTCTTCGGTGGCTGCGGGGGTGAACAAGGGCATCAAGCGCATGTCCGAGCTGACCATGGTCCTGGCCGTGGCGTTGCTGTTCTTCGTGGTCCTTGCCGGGCCCACCCGCGTGCTGCTGGCGGGCACCCTGGACAACCTCGGCGCCTACCTGCAGTACCTGCCGGCGCTGTCCAACCCGCTGGCGCGCAGCGATGCCGCCTTCAGCCAGGGCTGGACGGCCTTCTACTGGGCCTGGTGGGTGAGCTGGTCGCCCTTCGTCGGCATGTTCATCGCCCGCATCAGCCGGGGACGCACCGTGCGCGAGTTCCTCATTGCGGTGCTGCTGGTGCCTTCACTGGTGTCGGTGTTCTGGATGAGTTCCTTCGGTGGCGCCGCGCTGCACCAGGTGTTCAGCGGCCTCGCCGGGGTGCAGGAGGCGGCCCTGGAGCTGAAGCTGTTCGTGATGCTGGCGCAGTTGCCCTGGAGTGCGATCACCTCCTTCGTCGGCATCGTCCTGGCGCTGCTGTTCTTCATCACCTCGTCCGATTCCGGCTCCCTGGTGATCGACACCATCACTGCCGGCGGCAAGCTCAATGCGCCGGTGGTGCAGCGGGTGCTCTGGGTCGTGCTGCAGGGCGTGCTGGCCATCGTCCTGCTGGTCGGCGGCGGCCTGGCGGCATTGCAGGCGATGGCGGTGTCCACCGGCCTGCCGTTCACCTTCGTCCTGCTGGTGGGCTGCGTCGCAGTGGTCAAGGGTTTGCTCAGCGAGCCCCGTGGCCAGGTGCGTCGCTCGATGGCAGACGGGTAGGGCGCACAGGACCTCGCAGGCGTGAACAGGGTGGTGGCAGAGGGCGGGGATTTCCGCTCTACTGCCGCACCTTGGCGGGGGTGAGTCGCCCCCATGCTCTCCAGCGACTGCGAGGTACACGGATGTTGGCTCAGGCCTTTCACTGCACATGCCGGGCGAACCGGGGTCCCCTGGGCGCTATCGTCTGTCTCGATGCCTGCCGTACCGCGCGCGTCGACAGCCCCAGGTTGTGCCGACCTGTTGAGGTGAGCCCGTGACGATTCAGGCGCGCCTGACCCAGGCATTCGAGGGGCTGATGAAGCTGCTGCAGGCCGCGTTGACCCTGGGCGGCGCCATGGTGACCGGGATCGTCTCCGGCATCGCCTTGGACGGCGGGCCCATTGCCGCCGTGGCACTCACCCTCGCGCACCTCGCCCTGGCGCTCTGCGTGCATGAGGGCGGCCACTGGCTGGGCGCCCGCTGGGATGGTCTGACGGTGTTGCTGGTGCGGGTGCTGGCGGTGGAAATCCAGCCGATGCGCCGTGGCCTGCGGGTGCGCTGGTCCCGCCAGAAGCGCCTGCGCGGGCTGGGGGGCTATGTGTTCTGTGCCGACTCTGTGCCGCCGCGCGGTCCCCGCGCACGCCTGCGCATGATCGCCTTCGGGCCCGGCTGCAACCTGCTGCTGGCGGCGCTCGCCGCCCTGGTCGCGCTGCTCTGCATCGACTCGCCGCCGGCCTTCGGCATCGCGCTCGGCATGGCCAGCAGCAACCTGGGCATGGGCTTGGCCAACCTGGTGCCCACCCTGCGGCCCATGCCCAGTGATGGCGCTCGCCTGTTCATGGCCTGGCGTTATGTCGACGAGTCCGGTCCGGTGTTCGCCTACAACCGCCTGCTGGCCCTCAGCGTGGCCGGTGTGCCTGCCGAGGCCCTGCCTGAGACAGACCTGACGAGCCTGGAGCAGCAGCCGATGCCCATGCCGCTGGTGGCGCTGTCCTACCGCCTGGACCGCCTGCAGGCGGCCGGTGATTGGGCGGCGGCGACGGCCATGCAGGCCCAGTTGGAGGCGCTGCTTGCCGCACACCCCCAGGCGCGGACCGACTGTGCGGCAGTGGTGGCCCTGCTGCGTGGCGAACTGGCCTTCAGCCAGGCCATGGCCAGCGGCCGTGCCGACGGTCTGGACGCGGTGCTGCACAACGACGAAGTGGCCTGGTATTCGCCAACCCTGCCGGCCCGCTGCCGAGCCTTGCAGGCGCTGTTCAGCGGTGATGAGGTTGGCGCCGAGCGCGAGCTGGAGGCGGCGGTGTCGCTGGGGGCCAACGCCGTGGTCCGTTCGTGCCACCGCCAGCAGCTCGCGCTCGCCGGGCATGTCCGCGCGTTGTTCAAGGGGCAGGCTGCCGAAGGGCCGTTGCATGTCACGTAGCCAGCGCCTGCTCGACCTGTTGCAGATCCTGCGGCGTCACCGCTACCCGGTGGCCGGGCATGTACTGGCCGATGCGCTGGGCATCAGCCTGCGCACCCTCTACCGCGACATTGCCACGCTCCAGCAACAGGGCGCCCACATCGAAGGCAGCGCGGGGCTGGGCTATCTGCTGCGCCCCGGCTTCGAACTGCCGCCGCTGATGTTCTCCCTGGAGGAGATCGAAGCCCTGGTGCTGGGCATGCGCTGGGTCGGCCGCCGGGGCGACTGTCGCCTGATGGGCGCTGCGCGGGACGTGCTGGCCAAGGTCGGTGCCGTGCTGCCGCCGGCCCTACGCGAGGAGCTGGAAACCAGCACCCTGCTGATCGGACCGGCGCCAGCCAGCGACGTGCCCGACGCGCTGCTGGAGCAGGTGCGCGACGCCATCCGTCGGGAGCACCGGGTGCAGCTCGGCTACCGCGATGCCGACGGGCAGGCGTCGCAGCGGGTGGTCTGGCCGTTCGCCCTGGGCTACTTCGAGCAGGCCCGCGTGCTGGTGACCTGGTGTGAGTTGCGCCAGGCCACGCGGCACTTCCGCCTCGACCGGGTGGAGACCCTGCAGGACCTCGGCCAGCGCTATCCGCGTCGGCGCCAGGTGCTGCTGCGTGAGTGGCGCGCGCAGGAAGGCATCGCCGAGCAGTGAGGCTGCTGCCAGAAACTGACAGGGGAGGGGCCTAGCCTGTGCACATCGAGTGACGACGCCCGTCGCTCCACACAGGAGCCCCGCCCATGATCGCCCCCAGCCTGCTCAACCTGTACGTCGACGACTCGGCTCGCAGCGCCGATTTCTACCGGCGCCTGCTGACAGGTGACATCGTCGAGCAATCCTCGACCTTCGCCCTGTTCGTCTTCCCCAACGGCTTCAAGCTCGGCCTCTGGGGCCGCACCGGCGTCGAGCCGGCCACCACCGTGCGCGGCGGTGGCGGCGAGCTGTGTGTCCATGTCGACAGCGACGAAGACGTGGACCGCCTGCACCAGCGCTGGCGCGAGCAGGGCGTGGAGATCGTCCAGGCACCGCTGGCCATGGACTTCGGCTACACCTTCACCGGCCTCGACCCGGACGGCCACCGCCTGCGGGTGTATCACCTGGCGATGTAGTCCGCCCGAGGGTGTTGAAACTGCGGTGGCGTCGCTGCTTTGCCACCGTGCTTTCTGCTAGCGTGTGCGCGCCCTCGAATCGGAAGGACCCGACCTCATGCAACGAATGCTCCTCGCCCTTGTGGCCGGCATGGTACTCACCGTGCTCGGCTATGCGGGTTTTTCCTGGCTTTCCGCCCATTACCTGCCCCTGGCCCCCGAGGCCAAGCTGACCCGTGCGTTTCCCCCGCCGCCCGATCTGCAGGCCCGCTGGCAGCGGGTGGACGCCTTGGCGCGCGATGCCGGCAATGCCGGGCTGTCGGCGCAGATGGAGATACGCATGCGCCAGCGCTCCCTGGCCTGCTCCCCGGGCTACCTGCCAGCCTGGTACGAGCGCATCGAGACCGTCAGGCAGCGGGTGGCCAACCCCACATGCTTTGCCGCGCAGGACCGCAAGATCGAGCGCTGGCTCGCCCTGCTGGAGGTCGGCGCGATGTTGCGTCTGGAGCCCTTGCGAGCAATCCCCGCCCAGTTCCCCGAGGCCCTGCAAGGGGACGCCCCCCTGGTCGATGCCGTCTTTGCCGAGCGGGCCGGCATTGCGCTGCTGCAGACCCGCAGAAGCCTGCAGGTGATCGACGTCGGACGGGACCAGGCGCTTTACCGCGAGCCCTCCGATGGCCAGTTGAGGGTGGGTTCGCTGTCGGAGAATGGTCGCCTGTTCGTCTCCTATGGTTCCAAATCGCTGCGTATCCGTGAGGCGGAAACCGGGCGGACCGTGGCGCAGATCCATGGTGCGTACCCGAACTCGTTCATCTGGCTGGATGGGCAGACCGCCCTGTTCCAAGGGCGTTCCCACACCCAGTTCATCGACTTCAGCCAAGGGCGGATCATCGATACCGAGCTCTATCGCCAGCCGGAGCGTGCGGCGCCCGTTCCCGGCAAGCCGGACCACTACGTGGCGTTCGGACGGGGTGGCGCCGTCGAGTTGGCCCTGGAGCAGCGCACCAGCGTTCCGAAGGTCCGCGTGGTGCGCCTCCAGGACTCAAGCAACACGGCGGTCGCAGCCCTGGACAGCGAGCCCGGTGGCGGGGCCTTCAGCCTCGATGGCACGCAGTACCTGAGCCCGCTCAGGTCTAACAACCTGGCTGTCTTCTCCATTGGCGAGCTGAAGAACGAGGTCATCGAGACTGGTCCCTTCAAGGCGATGAAGGTGATACCGACCGCAGACCCGGACAAGTTTCTGTTCGGTGGGAGCCCCTTGCCGTTCTCCCAGGCCACGGTCCGGGCGTTCGTGCTCGATACCGCCCTCCAGCGCCTGGCCCCGGTGACCGAGGAGCTGAACCTTGCCGGGCTGTCCTATGTGCGGCCCCTGGGCGTGTTCGGGGCCATCGATGCAAGCCGCTACCGCCTGATCAAGACGTTGCCGGTGGGGGAAGAGGTCGATCTCGTCACCTGGCGTGATGGCCTGGCCCAGGCAGCGTTGCAGCGCAGGATCGAGCAGATCGCAGCCCAGGGGCCTGCACCTGTCCGCCAGCCCGTGCCGCCGTCCATGCCTGATGTGCTCGTGCGGACCGGGCAGATGCCGCCGCGCCCCCAATTGCCGACCCCAAGCGAAGCGTCGTCCCCGTCCAGGACGACACCGGTTCAGGTGCCGGTGATCGATACCCAGGTCGAGGTGATCGGTGTGTACGAATCCGCACGGGGGCAGCACGGCGGAGGCGAGCACCATCCTGGTGTCATCGACGTGGAGGTCCGCAAGAGCCAGAAGCCGTTGACGCTGGTGTTGTCCTCCTACGAGCCCATTACCTGGAAGCTGAACCGCCAACCGGGAAGCCGCATCCACCAGGTGCTGCTCTCCAGTTACCACCCCTCCACGGTGGAGGGTGCCGGGGATGCACGGGTCATCGTCGTCAAGGTCGGCTATGACTACCAGGCGTCCGGCTACCGGACACTGCCGCCCGAGGTGACCAACCTGACCGGGCAGCAGACGGGGCTCTACCAGGGCACCTATTCGGGTGGGCGCTTCTCGGTGGGTGGCGGGCCTTGATGCCCTGGGGGCGGTCGAGTGAATAAGGTGGCCGCATTGCACGGACCCACGAGCCCGATTGCACAATCGCTACGCCCGGGCCCGCCGTAGGCGGGCACCAGGCACGGCGATCAGCCTTTCAGCGGGGGCGTGCGCGGCGGGACGATCCGGCGCGAGCCGGTGGACTCGAAGGCGGCGGCGTAGCGCAGCAGGGCGTTGTCGTCATAGGCGCGGCCGGCGAAGGTCAGGCCCACCGGCATGCCGATGTCGGCCATCACGCCCATGGGCACGGTGACGGTGGGTACGCCCAGGTGGCGGATGGCGAGGTTGCCGTTGGCGACCCAGACGCCATTGCTCCAGGCGATGTCGGCGGAGGCCGGATTGACGTCGGCATCCGCCGGAGCCACGTCGGCCACGGTTGGGAACAGCACCGCGTCCAGGCCCTGGGCCTGCATCCAGTCCTCCAGGTCGATCTTGCGGGTGTATTCCAGGGCGCGCAGGCCGTCGGGCAGGGTTTCGATGCGGTCCCAGGGGGTGATGCCGCGCTCGGCCATGGTCACGTACTCGGCCATGCTCGCCGCCAGGTCGCCTTCGCGGTTGGGCAGGGTGCCGGGTTCGTGGGGGAAGATCTGCGGGCCGTCCACGTCCTTCAGACGGTTGAGCTTGGGATCGCCGTTGGCCTGGAGGAAGTCGTCGAAGGCCCAGGCGGTCAGGTCCCACAACTCGTGGTGGAGGAACTCCTTGGCGATGATGCCGCGGTTGAACACCGTGGGCGCGCCGGGGCGGTCGCCCTCGCAGTTGGAGACCAGCGGGAAGTCCACCTCCAGCACTTCGGCGCCGGCCGCTTCCAGGGCCTGGCGCGCCTGCTCCCACAGGGCGATGACGCTGGGGCGGGTGTGGATGCGCTGACCGGTGGGGCCGCCGATGCCGGGGTTCTCGCTGGTGCCGGCGTCCGGGTCCTGGTTGATGAACATGCGCGGCACGCCGAAACGCTTGCCGGCCAGGGCCTCGGCGCCAGTGGCCAGGTCCTGGTAGCGGGCGGGGCGGACTTCGCTCACCGAGGGGATCGGCACCCAGGGCTGCAGGCGCCAGAGGTCGCCGCGCTTCTCGGTGTCCTCGGCGACGACCACGTCGAGCACCTCCAGCAGATCAGCCATGGTGCGGGCATAGGGCACCACCACGTCCATGGTCGGGGTCAGCGGCCAGTTGCCGCGGATGGAGATCACCCCGCGGGACGGGGTGTAGGCGCACAGGCCGTTGTTGGAGGCGGGGCCGCGTCCGCTGGACCAGGTCTCTTCGGCCAGGCCGAAGGCGGCGAAGCTGGCCGCCGTGGCGGTGCCGGCGCCGTTGGAGGAGCCGGAGGCGAAGGGCGCGGTGAGGTAGTCGGCGTTGTAGGGGCTTTCGGCGCGGCCGTAGACACCGCGCTGCATGCCGCCGTTGGCCATGGGCGGCATGTTGGTCTTGCCCAGGCAGATGGCGCCGGCGGCGCGCAGGCGTTCGATGGTGAAAGCGTCGCGCTGGGCCACCAGGTCCTTGAAGGCGGGGCTGCCGGAGGCGGCGGTCAGGCCCTTGACCAAGTAACTGTCCTTGGCGGTGTAGGGGATGCCGTCCAGCGGGCCGAGGGTTTCGCCACGGGCGCGGCGGGCGTCGGAGGCCTCGGCCTCGGCGAGGGCCTCGGGGTTGCGCACCACCACGGCATTGAGGGCGGTGGTGGTGTTCGGGCCGTCGTAGGCGTCGATGCGGGCGAGGTAGGTCTTAACCAGTTCGACGGCAGTGGTGCGGCCGGACTCCAGCGCAGCGCGCAAGTCGGCAATGGAAACTTCGGTTACTTCGATCATGGGGTCACCGCTGGCAGGTGCCGCGTGGCACACGTGGTTCGGAATCCGGCGGGCAGGGCCCGGGGCTCGATGCACCCTGGGCCGCTGGCCGGGCGAGTCGAGGCGAACTATTTAGCATCTGGCGGCGGCGGGCGGAATCTTTCGGTCGCGTTTTCGCGTGTAGATAGTCTTTTCGCGCCCATTGGTGGGGTGCAAGCGGGGCGGTTCGTCCTCTTCTAGACTTCCGTTGCCTCTTAGAAGAAGAACGCCGCATGAATTGGCCGCATCCTGCTCCTGCCCCCCGGAGGACGTTGTCCCTGCCCGGGCTCCTTGGCCTTCTGGCCTGCCTGCTCGTGGCTCTGGCGTCGGTCGCTCCGGCGCGCGCAGAGGAGGGGGTGGACGCCGCAACGATGCGCGAGCAGCCGCTTTTGCTCACCGATGCCCTGGGCCTGCTTGAGGACCCGCAATCCCGCTACAGCCTGGACGATGTGCGCAGCCCGGAGCTGGCCGGGCGCTTCGAGGGTGGGCGGCCGCCGGCCAATGCCCTGGCGCTGGGTTTCACTCGCTCGACGTTCTGGCTGCGGGTGGCACTGCGCAATCCGGGCGACGAGCCTATCAGGCGCATGCTGGAGGTGAGTAACCCTCGCGTGTCCTTTGTCGATGCCTACCTGCCAGATGGCCAGGGTGGTTACCGCGCGGTGCTCACCGGCAGTGATCGGCCATTCGACACCCGTGCCTACCCCAATCGTCACTTCGTGTTCCCGTTGCTGCTGGCCCCCGGCGAGACCCAGGTGGTGTACCTGCGTGTGGCCTCCAAGAGTGGCCTGCTGGTACCGCTCAAGCTCTGGGAGGAGGCAGCCTTCCACGTTGCCGAGCGTGCAGACTATGCAGTCCAGGCGTGGTACTTCGGCATCGCCACGGCGATGATCCTCTTCAACCTGCTGTTGTTCGCAGTGCTGCGCGACCGTACCTACCTGTTCTACGTGGCCTTCGTCAGCCTCACCGTGCTGGCGCTGGCGAGCAAGAACGGCCTGGCGCCGGAGTCACCCTGGGATGCCCTGCTGATGAACTCCAACGAGGCCTATTACTCCAGCGTTTCCCTGGCTCTGGTGGGGATGCTGCTGTTCACCCGGCGCATGTTGCAGATCCCTGAAAGCCTGCCGCGGGCGGACCGGCTGGTGCTGGCCCTGGTGGTCGTGTACCTGCTGACACCGGCCTTGTACTGGATGGCCCTGCCCATGTTCTCCAAGGCCGCGATGATGCTGAACCTGGCCACGGCAGTGCTGATCGTCGGCATTGCCGTGGTCTGCGCCTTTCGGCGCCAGCGTACTGCGTACTTCTTCATCGTGGCCTTCGCGCTGCTGATCATCGGCGCAACCGGCACCATCCTGCGGGCCATGGGCCTGCTCCCCTCCAACCTGTTCACCGTGGACGGCGTCCAGTTGGGCTCGGTGATGGAGATGATGCTGCTGGCCTTCGCCCTGGCCGACCGCTACAACGTCATGCGCCGCGAGAGGGCCCGGATGACGGACGAGCTGCTGAGTGCTCAGCAACAACTGGTCGAGACCCTGCAGCAATCGGAACGGGTGCTGGAGCAGCGGGTGGCCGAGCGTACCGAGGAACTGCAGGTGCTCAATCGCCGGCTGGAGGCCCTCAGCCTCACCGACGGCCTGACGGGCATTCCTAACCGCCGGCATTTCGACGTGATGCTGGTCCAGGCCTGGGGGCACGCCCAGCGCAACGGGTCGCCCCTGGCCCTGGCGGTGATGGATGTGGACTGGTTCAAGCTCTACAACGATCACTACGGCCACCCCGCCGGTGATGCCTGCCTGCAGCAGGTGGCCCAGGCCCTCAGCGCCACGCTGTGTCGCTCCAGCGACCTGGTGGCACGCTACGGCGGCGAGGAGTTCGTCTTCCTCGCCCAGGACACTGGTGTCGAGGGCGCCCTGGAGCTGGCGCGCCGGGTGTCCGAAGCGATGGAGACACTGCAGTTGCCCCATGAGCGTTCACCCCTGGGCCGCGTCACCCTGAGCATCGGTGTGGCGGCGATGGTGCCGCAGCCCGGCGAGCTTGCCGAGCTGCTGCTGCAGCGTGCCGACGCCGCGTTGTACGAGGCGAAGCGAGGCGGTCGCAACCAGGTGGTGGCTGACGGCTGACGGCGTTGCAGAACACCCTGTGATCCGGGCCCGCTCTTGCATCCTGCAAATGGCAGTGTGATGTCGAGCGCACGCAAGTCCCTGATTTGCCTGGAGGCAGCTCACGCGGTCGTTGTGGCATGGAGGCTGCACCCATGGGAGGACAACAACCAAGGAGCCTTCCCATGAACATCGCCATCCAGAAACTCTTCCAGGCATTCCCCGGCTACGAGGTCGCCATCACCCCCCGGCCTGACGGCATGCTGCTGCTGTGCCTCAGGCACGGTGACGCAGAGCCCCTGCGCAAGGCCATCGACGGCGACGTGGTGTTCTGCGAGCAGCGCGTGCGCCGCGTCATCCGCGAGCTGACCCGCGACCTGAAGCTGGCCGCCGGGGAAGTGAGCTGGAAGGGCGGGGGCAACCAGTGGGTGCGGGCAGAGCTGCCCACCTTCACTGGCGGCGCCATCCACTTCACGGCCGCCAAGACCCTGTTCGCCCGACGCGCGGTGCGTCGACCGGGCCAGGCCCTGGCCGACACCACGCGTTGACTCAGCGGCGTGCCACCAGGAACAGTCGCGGGAACGGCAGCAGCACGCTGCCGTCGTCCAGGGTCGGGTAGGCCTCGGCCAGTTCGGCCTGGTAGGCCGCGAGGAAGGCCTGCTGGCCGGCATCGTCCAGCGGCGCCAGGAAGGGGCGCAGCCCGGTGGCGCGGAGCCATTCGACGATGGCCGCCGGGCCGCCCGGCAGCGGGTGGTAATAGGTGGTGCGCCACAGATCGACGCGGGCGCCGGCCTGGGTCAGCAGGCGGTAGTACCACTTCGGCGCGTGTCGTGCCTCGCGGGCACCGGCGGCCTCGCGCAGGGCATCCGCCCAGGGGCCGCTGGCAGCCACTTCGCGCATCAGGCGGTGGGAGTCCTCGTCGAGGTTGTCGGGCATCTGCACTGCCAGACAACCGCCGGGTGCCAGTTGCGCCAGCAGACGCGGCAGTTGGGTGCCATGGTCCGGCAGCCATTGCAGGGAGGCGTTGGCGAAGATCAGATCAGGTGCCACCTGGGCAGTCCACTGGGCGATATCGCCTTCGAGGAAGGTCACGCCCGGCAGGCGCTGGCGGGCGGCGGCGAGCATGTCGGGTGAGCTGTCCAGCCCGCTGATGGCCGCGTGCGGGTAACGCTCCACCAGCAGCTCGGTGGAGTTGCCGGGGCCGCAGCCGAGGTCGATGGCGTGGTGTACGTCGGTCAGCGGCACCCGCGCCAGCAGCTCGATGGCCGGGCGGGTGCGTTCGTCTTCGAACTTGCGGTACTGCTGGGCGGACCAGGTCATGGCGGGCTCCTTCGACGGGAAGCGCCCATCATCCTCGCAGCCGCTTGCTCACGCCAGCGCGGGCGGCTCCGATGCTGCCGGGCGGTAGAGCACCAGGCGGTAGTCAGCCCCTGCAGTCCTCATCCACCACCCACTCGGCAGTCGGGGCGCTGGCTCCGGTGTCTACGTGCAGCAGGCAGGGGTGGCGCACGGTGCTTTCCAGTACCTGGCTCTGCACCGGCAGCAGGTCGCCGATGAAGGCGCTCTGCAACACCGGGTTGCCCTGGAAACGGTTGCCGCCGAGCACGATCTGTTCCAGGCCTTCGACCCGCACCATGGCCTTGCCGATGCCGCCCAGGGTGTTGCCGGTGAGCACCAGGCGGCCGGGCAGGTGTTGGGGGTTGCGCAGGCTGATGGCGTACTCGGGGGTGTTGCCGACCTGATTGCTCACCAGGAACAGCACGCCGCCGACGTTGCTGGCGTCGATGCCGCTGCCCTGGGTGTTGCCGATGAGGTTGCCCTCCAGCAGCAGGGGCAGGCGTTCGCTGGGCGTCAACTGGTCCAGCAGGATGCCGGCGCCGCGGGATGCGCCCAGCAGGTTGCGGCGGATGCCCAGGGCACCTTGCTGCTCCACCATTTCGATGCCGGCCTTGGCGGTGTTCAGCACGCTGTTGTCGGCGATCAGCCCGCTGACCTGGCCGCGTGCACGCAGGCCGCTGTTGTTCTGCACGCCGTCGATGTAGTTGCCCAGGACTTCGATCTGGCTGTCTTTCAGGTCCAGCGCGTACTGCTGCTGGTCGCTGAAGCGCGACCCCTGCACCCGCGCGCGGGCGTGTTGCAGCTCCAGGGCGGTGGACAGGTCGCTGAAGGTGCTGTTGCGCACCAGCACCCGTGCCGGCGCTGTGGCGGCGGGCTGCTGGGGGCTCAGGGCGGTGGTGATGCCACGGGTGAAGTTGGCGTTGTAGCCGAGCCGCTTCAGGTGCGAGTCCTCGATGTGCAGGGTGCTGCCGGCCCAGGCCATCACGAAGGGGCGATACGGGTCCTGGGTGTCGCCTGCCGATTCGCCTTTCCAACTGGAGAGGGTGGCGCCCTTGAGCTGTAGCAGGCCACGGTTGATCAGCGCGGTGCCGGAGGGGGTGTACAGGTACAGCGTGCTGCCTTCGACCCGCAGGGCTGCGCCGGGGGCGATCACCAGCGGGTAGCTGAGCAGGTAGCCGTCCTTGTGCCGCTTCAGCACGCGGGGGTCGTTGAGCGCGGTCGCGAGCTGTTCCAGGGTCAGGCTGCCGCCGCTGATCACTACTGCTTGCGGGTGGTGGGCCTGGTAGCCGGCGATGGCGCGGAACAGGCCGTTCCTGGCGAAGGGCTCGAAGTACCAGCTTCCCTGCTGGGAGGAGAACATCGTCTCCAGGCTGGCGCGTGCGCGGCCTGCGGGCGCTGCCGTTTCCAGGGCCGGGAGCGCCGTCTGGGCGATGGCGTCGCGGGCGTGCTGGAGCTCGGCCTGCTGGGCGTCCCACGGCAGCAGGCTGAGGGTCGGGCGAGGTGGCTGGTAGCTGGCCGCCTGGGCATGAAGGCCCAGCAGCAGGGGCAACAGGCCTGCGAGCAGGCGGCAGCCGGAGCGGAAAATGACCTGGCGCATGTGCGGTCCCTCTTTCAATCCTGGGTCGGGTACATCGGCTTGATGGGGCCGCCGATCTGGCTGTAGTTGTCCACGTCGCCATCCATTTCGTCGTAGAGCCGCCGAGCCCAGGGGTGGCCCGGGTAGCGGTGCAGGTAGGGGATCAGCCAGGCGAGCTTGTAGGGCGCGACCTCGTCCTGGTCGTGCGCCTGCAGCTCCGGCAGTTTCTCGGGCTCGAGCTGGCTGCGGGCGGCGAAGCTGGCCAGCAGCCACAGCGTCTGGCGCTCGTCGCCGCTGAGCGGCCGTCCGTTGGCTTCGGCGCTCTCCATCAGCAGCATCAGCGGGACCAGGGCGTACTGGGTGTAGGTGCTGGCAAGCCTGCCCCGGGCCACTTCCAGGGGCAGGTAGGCGTAGTCGCCGCTCGTGCTCCGCCGGGCCTGGGCGAGGCCCCGTCGCAGGCTGTAGTCGGCCCAGGCGATGAAGTCCTCACGCTCCACCAGCATCCCCACCGAGGCCACGGCCCAGCCGGCCCAGTAGTCATGGTTGTTGAAGTAGGGGAAGTCGGGAACATGACGAGGCTGGTATTCGGTGATCACCCGTTTCGCCAGGCGCTCCAGCCAGGCTTTCTGCTCGCTGTCCAGCTCATAGCGGCCGTCACTGAGGGCGCGGACCTTGAGCAGGGTGGAGCCGATGGCGGCCAGCGCCCATTTGCGTGCGGCGATGCCGGTCTTGCTGGCGTCGGGGTTCTCCAGTGCATGGGCATGGGCCCAGCGGCCGAGCCAGGTGTCGAGGCAGGCGAGTGCCTGGTTGGCCCGCTCGGGGCGCTTCGCCCGCTGGAATTCCTTGGAGGCGCGGATCAGCCCGCCGATGTAGCCCTTCACCTGGGCCTGGACCTTTTTGGCCTGGACGTCGGGTGTGGCGCTCAGGCGCGATTTGGTGACGTCGCTCTGGTCGTACTTGCTCTCGAACTGCAAGGCGCCCGTGTAGGGCTCGGGCGCGGGGTAGGGGCAGCCGAGGCTGCGGTAGTCGCCCACCATGGCAGCCTGGGGCGTTGCCTGGTCGGCCCAGAGGGAGTTGACCGCCTGTGCCGGACTCATGGGCAGCGCCAGCAGCAGGGCGAGGGCGCAGAGCAGGTGGCGGTTCAGCGGCATAGCTGCACGTCCACCTGGGTCGACTGGGTGATGTCCACGGTGGGTTCCATGAACACCGAAAGCAGGTTGGCGCCCTTGAACGCCTCGGCCCGACTGAGTTCCAGGTAGTAGTGGCCACCGGTGACGACCGCCTCGCGGCGGAACCACACCTTGTCCCGGGCGCCATTGTCGTAATAGACGATCACGTAGAAGTCCTTGAGGTTGCGGTCGCTGATGCGGATGTCGAGGAAGCCGTCCAGATCGCTCAGCTTGCGGCGCTGGTCGCCGGCATTGCTGAGCAGTTCGATGCGCTGGTTGACCTTCAGCACGCCGGTTTGCAGCGCATTGCGGGCCAGGGGTTCAGCGCGGCAGCCGCCCTTGATGGCTGGAATCAGTTGGCGGTAGCTGAGCGGGTCGTCCAGGCGGTAGTTGGCCGGCAGCTCCCAGACGATGAGCCTGGGCGGTTTCTGCGGCGAGTAGCTGTCCGATTGCAGGTACTCCAGCAACGCGCCGTCCTGCCCGGCGCCGGGGAGGGCGTAGTTGAGGATGTCCACGTCGAGGTACTGCTTGAGGAAGCCGTCGAAGTTGAACTGCTTGCTTTCGTCCTCCCTTGCCGCCGAGTTGGAGGTGCCGACCAGCACCACTTCCGGGTCCGGGGCGTCGTCGAACAGGGCGTCGGCATCGTCGTTGACCGGGATGGTCTGGAAGCCGCGCACGTACTGGAAGCCGTAGTTGTTGCCGCAGATGCGCGAGAGCGCCAGGTTCATGGTGCCGTCCTTGGGCACCATCACGCCGGGCTCGGTCTGGTAGTGCTTCTTCGCCAGGCCGGCATACAGCGGGTGCCGGCGGACTTCGTCGGCCACCAGGCGGGCAGTGGCCTCGGCCCCGGCCGGGGTCCAGTGGTGGTCGCGACGGAAGAAGTACTCCTTCTGCGGCGGGTGCTCCACCAGTTGCATGACGTCCGGCACGATGGCGCCGCCGGCCCGCAGTTGCCCGGCAAAGTGGCGCAGGCTGGCGCTGGCCTTGGCGTAGTCGAAGCCGTAGGCGCGGTCGGGGCGGACCTTGTCCCGGTGCATCAGGCCGCGGGTGGGCTGGATGGCGATGACCACGTCGGTGCCCTGGGCCTTGAAGGTGCGCATCAGCCGGGCGAACTCGGGCTCCATGGCGGCGGGGATGCCGAAGTCATTGGTCAGGTCGACCACGGAGCGGAACAGCCAGCGGTCCTTGCCCGGCGCGATCTCGCGCATGAGCTTCATGTTGCCTTCGGCGTATTGCTGCGGATCGGTCAGGCCAGGGCAGAGCAGGCATTCCAGGTCGCCGCAGGTGGGCGCCTCGGCAGCGAGCGCCGGGAGGCTGACGAGGGCCAGGAACAGGGCCAATCCGTGCTGCAAGGTCTTCTTCATGGTCGAGGCGGGTTCATCCGTTGTTGAGGCAGGCGCCCGTGGGGACGGGCGCCGATCCCTGTCGTCGCATCACTCGGTGGGGTCGACGCTGTTGGCCAGGCTGAGGGTGCGATAGCCGCCGGCCTGGGGCAGCAGCACGTAGCTGTAGGAGCGGCCTTTCTTCAGGAAGAGTTCGTCGAACTGCGCCAGGCTCTGTTCGTCGGCATAGGCGGCGAAGCCGATCTTGATCTCGTTCACCATGCGGCTGCCGGTCTGGTTCTTGCCCAGTGCCTGGACGATGTCGTGCTTGCCGTCGCGGGTCTTCAGCGCCACGTCCTGGCCGGTGAGGTTGTAGAAGGCCACCTGGGCTTTCTTCGGCTCGTTGACGAAGGCGTCGGCGATGACGACCAGCTCGCTGCCGGTGTAGAGCAGGGTGGTGGCGGTGTTGGCCTTCAGCTCGGGCTCGACGGCCAGGGCGCCGGTGGCGATGCGGTGCTTGCCCTGGGGCACGAAGCGGTAGCCGCTCATCTGCCCGGCCGGGACTTTCTGCGGGTTGACCTTGCCGCTCAGGGTCACGTCGATGCCCTTGTCGGAGAGGTTGAACACCCGCACGAAGGCGGAGTCGGCCGGGGCGACGGCGTCGTAGAGGTCGGCATTGGCATCCTTGGCGGCCTGGGCCGGCAGGTGGATGGTCAGTAGCAGCGCCAGTGCGCTCAGCAGGCGGGAGGTGATTCGCATGAGGGGTCTCCTTGGTCGTCGAATCAGAAGTGGCTGGGCTGCTCGGCGCGGGCGCGCGCGGCAACCATGTTCTGGGCGAGCACGGTGCGCACCGGGAATTCCCAGATCACCGTGTCGAGGCCGGGGTCGGCCAGTTGCGGCCCTTGCAGCAGCAGTTCCATGGCCTGGAAGGGGCCGCGGGCTTCCTGGGCCAGGGTCACCAGGTCGCTGTGCAGGTATTCCTTCATGAAACCGACGAAGTTCCAGTCGTCGATCTTGCTGTAGCTGGTGCCCACCAGCAGCAGCGGGCTGCCTTCGTCGTCGAACAGCGCCGCATCGCTGACCGCCTGCTCGGCCTTGAGGGTCTCGAACAGGGGCAGGTCGATCGGGGCGAAGTCCGTGGCGGCCAGGCCGGTGTCGAACTGCACGTAGTTCATCAGGTCGCCCCTGTGTGGCTTGCTGCCCACCTGTTGCGAACGGTAGGCGGTGGTGCCGACCAGGGCGGGGTTGCCCTGGGCGAAGGTGGCCGCTGCGAGGCGCGCGCCTTCGGGGCTCCAGTGGGTGTCGTTGGGCAGGAACAGGGCCTGGCCTTCCCGCGCGGCGATAAAGGCGCTGCGCACCGGGGTGACGTCGACGCCTTCGGCTTTCAGTCGCTCGACGAAACGGTCGTACAGCGCCACCGCGCGCAGGTCGGGCTGCACGCGAGCGCGGGCGGCGTAGATGTCCAGCTTCATCGGCACGGGCAGCAGCACCAGCTTCTTGCCGTGCGCCGCCAGGCGGTCGCGCACCTGGACGATGGCCTGCACCTGCTGCTGCAGGTTGGCGGGCAGGTCGCGGGTCACCAGGTATTCCTGGTTGGTGAACAGCCAGCCGTCCCGGCCGAGCACCACGCCGCTGGTGGCTTCGCCGAAGAGCATGAAGCGGATGTCCGCCCAGGCCTGTACGGACGGCTCGCGGAGGAAGAAGCGCTTGTCGTAGAACTGCTCGAACTTGCGCAGCAGCTTGCCGTCCACGAACAGCGACCAGGTGTCGGTCTGGGTCTTGCCGAAGCTGAACACGGCCGGCAGGGAATAGAGGAACATGCCGCCCAGCAGGGCGATGAACAGCAGCCCATTCCACAGGCTGGCCGACGTGATCACGGGGAATTTCATCGGGTCCGCTCCTAGAACTGGAAATACAGGAAGGGCGAGAAGGAGTTCGCCGCCAGGCTGCTGAGGGCGACGAAGAAGCCGCTCCAGAGCACCAGGGCCTGGACGCCGCCGAAGTGCTGCATGACGTAGCCGTCCTTCAGTCCGGCGTAGTAGCGAACGTTGTTGCGGCCGGCCAGCACCAGCCAGGCCAGCGCCACCAGGCTGAAGGCCATGGCCATGCGCGAGGTGCCGAGGATGTACAGGTCGAGGCTGCCGAGGCCGTTCAGACCCAGCAGGCCGGCGTAGATGTCCAGGCTGTGGCGCAGGTCGTTGGTGAAGAACAGCGGCATGCTGAGGAGGATGAGCACGGCCGTGCGCATGTTGCGCCAGAAGCGGTAGGGCGTGGTGATCTTGGTGGCGATGCCCAGCTGGCGCTCGATCACCATGGCCACGCCGAAGAACAGCCCCCAGAAGATGAAGGCGAAGCTGGCGCCATGCCACAGGCCCGACAGCAGCATGGTGAGGACCAGCGCCGGCATCGGCCCGGCCACGCGCTTGCGCACCAGCGGCATGAACACGTAGTCCCGCAGGTAGTGGGCCAGCGTCATGTGCCAGCGCTGCCAGAACTCGGTGACGCTCTGGGCCACGAAGGGCTGGTTGAAGTTCTCCGGGAAGCGGAAGCCCATCATCAGCGCCAGGCCGATGGCCATGTTGCTGTAGCCGGCGAAGTCGAAGTAGAGCTGGAAGCAGGCTGCCAGCAGGCCGAACCAGCTCTCCACCAGTTGCAGTTCACCCTGGGCGAGGAACAGGCCGCTGACCGGTGCCAGGTTGTCGGCGATCAGCACCTTCATGATGAAACCGACCATGAAGCGCCCCACGCCGATGGAGAACAGCTCCAGGGAGTGGGTGCGCTGGCGCAGCTGCGGTGCCAGTTGGCTGTAGCGCAGGATGGGCCCGGCCACCAGGTGCGGGAAGAGGGCGACGAAGGCGGCGAAGTCGATGAAGTTGCGCGTCGGCTCGGCGTCCTTGCGGTAGATGTCGATGATGTAGCTCAGGGCATGGAACACATAGAAGGAGATGCCCAGCGGCAGCAGGATGTGCTCCAGGGTGAAGGTGTTGATGCCCAGCGGGGCCAGCAGGGCTGCCAGCACGTCGGCACCGAAGTTGGCGTACTTGAAGTAGCCGAGGGTGGCGAGGTTGCCGACCACCCCCAGCCACAGCAGGCGGCTGGCTGCCTGGCGGTTGCCGGCCTGCTGCTGCTGCCTGATGCGCAGGCCGAACCAGAAGTTCCAGTAGGTGATGCCGACGAACAGCAGCAGGAAGTCCGGCCGCCACCAGGCATAGAACAGGTAGCTGGCGGCGACGATGACGCTGGAGCGCCACGCTGGCCGGGCCAGGAAGTACACCAGCAGGAAGACCGGCAGGTAGAGGAACAGGAAGACGTTGGAGGCAAAGATCATGGGGTGCTCCCTCAGTAGCGCATGACGAGGCCGAAGGAGATCTGGACGTCGTCGCCGCTCTCCAGGGCGTCACCGGCCCGGAGGTAGCTGGCGCTGACCAGCGCATTCAGGTCGAGGTGTTTGCCCTCGTAGGCGAGCGGGAACATCTTCCAGTAGTAGTTCAGGTCCAGTACCTGGCCGACGTCGCGCTGGCCGTTGCCGCGCCCGGCGCGGATCGCCTGGCGGCGCTCGCGGGCCTGCTGCTGGTCGACGCGCACCGGCAGGTCGCCGTCGGCATCGCGCAGGTACAGGTCGCTCAGGCGGATGTCCAGCGAGCTGCGGGCCGTGGGCCGGGTTTCCAGGGCCACGCCGTAGTACTTCAGGTTGCGCATGTTCAGGGCCACGAAGGAGCTGACCAGGCGGGTGCTGTAGCTGGACGGGTTGACGATGCGGTCAGACTGGATGCGGTTCAGGCGGAAGCCGTCGGCCTCGTTGTCCGGGGCGTCGGTCAGGCCCGCGCGCAGGGCGACCCGGGGTTCCCAGGGCGCGTCGTGGAAGCGCTTGCCGACCTCGCCCAGCATCAGCCAGCCACGGCTGTTGCCGTGCTCGCTGACGCCGTCGGCGTCGGTGGTGCGGGTGCGCCCCCGGAGGCGCACCGCTTCCAGGTGGTAGTCGCTGAACAGCGGGCTGACGCGCAGGTCGTCGCCACTGAAGAACAGGCCGGCGCGGGTGCCGGTGAAGTCCTGGGCGTCGTCGGGGTCGGCGTTGCTCCGGTCGTCCTCGTGGAGCACGCGGGCGCCGACCCAATTGCGTTCGCTCCAGCGCCAGGCGTACTCGCCCATGGCGTAGCGTGTGTTCTCCTCGGTGGGGTCGAGGCTGTTGACGTCGGTGTTGTAGTTCCAGAACTTCTGCGCCACGGCGACGAAGCCATGGGAGAAAGCGTCGCGGTAGTCGAAGCGCAGCGATTCGATGCTGTCGTCCCACCAGATGCCATAGGTGTCATAGAAGCGCTGCCGCCCGACGGAGAGGGAGAAGCGCGGGTCGTCGCACAGCAGGTTGCGGCGTACATAGAGCTCGCGCAGCTCGCTGTAGAAGTGCTCTGGGCGTTCGTTGCGGGTGCTCTGCTGGAAGTTGTCGTCCTGCAGCGGCGTGGCGGACTGGCTGGAGTCGTAGTTGATCCAGGCGCGGCCGAAGACCTGCCACCTGGCCCAGCGTTTCTCCGGGGAATACCAGTGGTAGCTCGGCTCGTAGCGCAGGCTGTAGAAGCCCTTGCGGTCGGCGCCCAGCACCGAGTCCTCGGGGCCGTAGCCGCCCTGCAGGGTGAGCTTGTTGAAGAACTCCGAGGTCACCGGGGGCAGGGTGTCCAGCGACAGCGCAGCCGGGGCGGTGGGCGTCGGAGCGGGGCTGAAGGCGTCCTCTTCGGCGGCCGCGACCGCGCCGCTGACCGTCACGGCACCGATGCACAGCAGTGCCTTCCACTCGTTCACAGGCGGTACTCCTTGTAGATCACATCACGGGCGAGGGTGGCCCGCTGCAGTTCGTCGTGGCTCATTTCCTTTTCCAGGCGCTTCAGCAGGCCATTGGCGCGGAACTCGCCCAGCCCCTTGGCCGCTTCGGCGTAGGCGTGGGCCTTGACCTTGTCGTGGCAGATGGCGCGGCCGAAGGTGTAGAGGCTGGCGATGCGGTAGTAGGCCGAGGGCGAGCCGTTGAGCGCCTGCTGGTGGAAGATCGCCAGGGCCTTGTCCAGGTCCGGCTCGTCGAGGCCGCCCCGGCTGTAGAGGTCGCCCAGCAGCAGTTGGGCCTCGGGGTAGTTGGCGTCGAGCAGTTCCTGGATCAGCCCATGGGCCTGTTCCGGGTCGAGGGTCAGCCAGTTGGTGACCATCAGCACCGAGGCCCTGAGGGCCTTGGCCCGCAACGGGTCGGTGCGGGCGATGCGCTCGATCAGGGTGAAGGCTTCGTCGGCGGTGAAGTCCTGGGGGGAGGAGGTCATGTTGTTGACCTTGCTCACCATGGCCGGCACCCAGTTGCGTTCGATGGCGTTGTCCAGCCAGGCGCGGACTTCGGCATTGGTCTGCGCCAGCAGTTTGGCCTGGGCTTCCGCGCGGGCCTTGTCGGCGGCGCTGGCCTCGGCCTTGGCGTCGCCTTCCAGGCCCTCGTCGGCTTCGCGCAGGGCGCGGTTTTCGATGGCGATGAGGCCGCTCTGGGTGGAGTAGATGCTGTCCAGCAGGGTGCCGATACGGTGCACCGCTTCCACGGGCAGGCGGTCCTTGTGCGCGAACAGGGTCTTGGCGAAGGCGGGGAAGGCGGTGTCCTGCGCGTCGCCGAGGAAATCGTAGTAGCGCACGACGGCACGGGTATCGACGAACACCGCAGCGCGGTACCCGCGCTCGGCGTCATCGCGGCGGCCCTGGCGTTCGGCGAGCACGGCCTTGTACAGCTGCGGCCGGCAGAACTCCAGGCAGGACGACTCGTAGAGGCCGATCAGTTCGGCCACACGGGGCGCCTGGAAGTACTCGGGGAAGACCAGGAAGACCTCCAGGGCGGCATCCAGGGTGCGCGGGTCGCGGGCATGGGGGAACCGGCCCAATGCCTCGCGCACGTAGCCGGCATTGGCCTTGCGCATGCGCGGGTTGCGCTCCAGCAGTCGGCTCAGCGAGGACAGTGCGAGCACCTCGCCACGGCCCTCGGCGAATGCCTCCTTGTACAGCGCCAGGGCTTCTTCACCGTTGGCGGCGTCACCGGAGGCGAGGCGGTCTCCCAGCAGCAGCTTGGAGGCCAGGTCGCCGCGCTCGGCGAGACTGCGCAGGTCGGCGATGACGTCGGCGTTCGGGTCCTTGTAGAGGGCGTAACGGATCTGTTCGAGGCTCTGGGCGGCGCCGGCCGGACCGGCACACCCCAGCAGCATCGCGGCGACCAGGACAGTGGATTTTCCCTTCATCGACAGGCCTCAGCGGGTGGCGCCGAGCAACGGCAGGCCGAGGTAGAAGTCCACCGCCACCGGCTGCTGGTAGGTAACGCGGGGCAGGGGCTGTTCGGGCTTGAGGGTCAGCACCACGCTCTGGGTCTGGGCGTCGACGCTGGAGGCGACGATCTCCCCGGCGATCACCTGGTCGCTGCCGTACACGCTCATGTCCACCGCGCGCACCCGATTCAGGTCGGGCAGCTTGGCGAAGGGCACGCTGGCGCGCACCACGAGGTCTTCGTCCTTCGGCAGCAGGTGCACCAGGGGGGCCTGCTTGTAGTTGAAGCCGTCCAGGCGGCGGCTGGGGAAGTACAGGTCGCAGTCGCAGGGGCTGTTGATCAGGGTCTCCACGGTGGCGCGGTTGAGCAGGGCCTGGACATCGCCGGGGGCAAGGTTGGAGAGGGCGGCCATGTCGGCCGGGCTGGTGAAACTGGTGGCCAGTTGAGTGGAGATGCTGGCCAGCGGTTCGCCCGTGGTGACCGAGCTCTGGCCCGGCTTGAGCAGGTACTTGACGAAGCCGTTCTCCGGCATGGTGAGCACGTAGGCATCGGCGCTCACCGTGGCCTGTGCGGCGGGGATGCGGAAGAACAGCAGGTAGGCCTTGTAGCTGACGATGCCCAGGGCGGCGAGGCCGATGAGGCTGAAGGCGAGGGTGCCGGCGGCGGCCTTGAGTCGGTCCAGCGGGGTGCGGGCGAGGGCGTGTTTCTGCTTGCGCTCCTTGATGTAGTTCTCGCGCTGCATGACGTTGAACAGCCCGTTGATGTCGGCGATTTCGCCGGACATGTAGGACGAGATGATGTAGCGCAGGATGTCGCGCTTCTGCGCATCCAGCTCGACGAACTGCGCGCCGACCTCGCTGCCGCGCTGGGAGACGATCTTCAGCTTGGCGTCGATGTTCAGGTCCAGCTTGGCCAGGCGCAGCTTGATGGAGGCGTTCATCAGGGTGCCGAGCTTGAGCGGCTGGGCATGGATGAGGCCGATGCCGCCGAGGGAGATGTCCTGGATGTCGCATTCCAGGCCAGCGAGGCCGCCGCCGCTGAGAATGACCTTGGCAGGAATGCGGGTGCGCACATGCTGGCGCTCGTCGATGGCTTCATGGATGACGTTGTCGGGTACGAGGGTCGTGCTGCTCATGGCTGTCGCGCCTGCTTAGATTTGAGTGAGTTCGAGGAGCACCGAAACGACGCCCAGGAAGATCGCGATGGAGGAAAACATCATCGCCTTGGAGGACCAGCGGTTGAGCCGGACGTCGAAGCTGACGCCACGGTTGCTCAGGGTGGTCTTCTGGCGGGTCCAGCTCTGCTGGTCCATGTGGAAGAGGGCGTACACCTTCATGATCGAACCCACGATCTGGTTGTAATAGAGAACGAACGGATACAGGGCATCCACCGGGTGGCCGCTGAAGTGGAACAGCAGCGTCACCAGCGTGCGCGACAGCAGCACCCAGAACAGGTACACCAGCAGGTACTGCACGCCAAACAGCAGGGCGGCGGCCACCGAGGCGGTGAGGCCCATCAGGCAGGTCCACATGGACAGGCGCTGGTCGTAGAGCACGTACAGGGTGAAGGCCCCCAGGCGCCCCAGGCCCAGCAGGCTGGTGGCGCGGAAGTTCTGCCGCAGCGAGTTGCCGTACCAGCGGAACATCAGCTGGCGGGTCGCGCGGAAGAAGTTGCTGTCCGGGGGATGCTCCACGGTCAGGGTGTGGCTGTCGGGGACGTAGAAGGTGTCCCAGCCGGCGCGCATCAGGCTGAACCAGGAGGACTTGTCGTCGCCGGTGAGGAACTGGAAGCGCCCCAGGCGCCAGTGTTCGAGGAAGTCCGCCTCGACGTCGCGGATGAATTCCGGGTCGGTCATCACGCTGGCGCGGAAGAACGACAGCCGGCCGGTGAGGGTCAGCACGCGCCGGGAGAGGGCCATGGAGCACATGTTGATGTGTCGCTGGACGAAGCGCATGGTGTGCCACTCCTTGACCAGCTTGCCGCCTTCCACCTCGCAGTATTCGTTGGTGGTCAGGCCGCCGACGCTGGGCAGCAGGGCGAACATCTTCACCGCCCGCTCGACGCAGCCGGGCAGCATGATGGTGTCGCCGTCCACCACGCCCACCACCGAGTTCTGCAGCGGCATCTGCCGCGACAGCGCGCGGAAGGCGTGGGCCAGGCCATCGCGCTTACCGGTGCCGCGGGCACGCACGATGATCAGCTTGATGTCGCTGCGCTCGCGCACCTCGTCCCGCATGATCGCCTTGATGAAGTTCTCGTCGCCCTTCTCGACGATGGAGGCGATCACCGTGCAGGGCACGCCCAGACGCTGCACCTCCTGGAACACCGAGCGGTAGACCTTGAAGGTGGTGGTGGTGGGAATGCGGAAGCTGGTCACCACCATGAACAGGTGGTCCGGCAGCGCCTCGTCCCCCATCGCCTCGACTTGCTTGCGCATGCGCGGGAACTTCCAGTGCAGGAAGTACATCCCCCTGAGGAAGTGGACGGCCGCGTTGCTGTAACGCCAGATGCCGATGGCCCCGATGATGAAGATGAACTTGTGGTGGGCCGGGTCCAGGTACTCCGGGGCCACCATCTCCGAGGCCAGGGCGACCAGCGCGAACAGGCATGTCCAACCGATCAGCTTGCGCAGGCGTCCGCAGGACGCGGCGTCTGAAGCGTGCATCCAGTACTACTCCATTCGTTCGACACGACTTCCATTGGCACGCGCGCCGCTTGGCATCCGTGCCTCCCCGCAACGGGGCCGTGACGGCCCCGCTGCACTCAGTCCATCAGTTCCGGTGTGCGCCCGTAGACGTCGTCCAGGCGCTTGATGTCGTCCTCGCCCAGGTAGCTGCCGGACTGCACCTCGATCAGCTCCAGGGGGATCTTCCCGGGGTTGGTCAGACGGTGGACCGAGGCCACCGGGATGTAGGTCGACTGGTTCTCGCTGAGCACGAACTGCCTGTCGTCACAGGTGACGAAGGCCGTGCCGGACACCACGATCCAGTGCTCCGCGCGGTGGTGGTGCATCTGCAGCGAGAGGCTGGCGCCCGGTTTCACGGTGATGCGCTTGACCTGGAAGCGCGTGCCCTCGTCGATGCTGTCGTAGGCGCCCCAGGGACGGTGCACCCGGCTGTGGCGCTCGGCCTCGGGGCGGGACTCCTCCGCCAGGTGCCCGACCAGTTGCTTGATCTCCTGCACGCGGTCCTTGTGGGCGACCATCACGGCGTCCTTGGTCTCCACCACCACCACGTCGTCCAGGCCGACCAGGGTGACCAGCTTGTGCTCGCTGTGGACCAGGCTGTTGCGGCTGTTCTGCAGCACGACGTTGCCGCGCGTGACGTTGCCGGCGGCGTCCTTGCGCTGGATCTCCCAGAGCGAGGACCAGGAGCCGACGTCGCTCCAGCCGGCGTCCAGGGGCACCACGCAGGCGCGGTTGGTGTGTTCCATCACGGCGTAGTCGATGGAGTTGTCGGGGCAGTGCTCGAAGCTCGCCGGGTCGATGCGGAGGAAGCCGAGGTCCTGCTCGCTGCGGGCCAGGGCCGCCTCGCAGGTCTCGTAGATGCCGGGCTCGTGCTGCTTGAGTTCCTCCAGGTAGCGGCTGGCACGGAACAGGAACATGCCGCTGTTCCAGAAGTACTGGCCCTCCTCGACGAAGCGTCGGGCCGTGGCCAGGTCGGGCTTCTCGACGAAGCGTTCCACCGGCAGCACGCCTTCGGGCAGGCCATTGCCGTGGGGGGCGGTGCGGATGTAGCCGTACCCGGTCTCCGGGCTGGTCGCCGGTACCCCAAAAAGCACCAGGGCGCCTTGCTCGGCCGCCAGCCGGGCGCGTGCCAGGGCACTGTGGAAGGTCTGGACGTCGTCGATGACGTGGTCGGCCGGCAACACCAGCAGCAGTTCGTCACGCCCGGCCTGGAGCAGCGTCAGCGCAGCAATGGCCACGGCCGGCGCGGTGTTGCGGCCGAAGGGTTCCAGCAGGATGGACTGGGCCTTCCTGCGGATGCCGGCCAACTGGTCGGTGACGATGAAGCGGTGGGCTTCGTTGCAGACCACCATCGGCGGCTCGAGCCCTTCGAGGGCCAGGCGCTCCACGGTCTGCTGGAACAGGGTGTTCTCACCGACCAGGGCGAGAAACTGTTTCGGGTACTGCTTGCGCGATAGCGGCCAGAGGCGCGAGCCACTGCCGCCGGACAAGATGAGCGGAATCATGCCGTCTCTCCCGGGCGTTCAAGAATCAGTTCACTGGGGCGTTCAAAGTCGGGTTGCCTGGCGCCGGCACGCTTCTCGGTGGGGCCGGTGCTGGCCCCGTGGCGGCCTGTCGCGCTACACCGCAGCGGTGGTGCGCACCGCTGCGGCAGGGTTTACCAGCAGATGCCTTCCTTGCCCTGGCTGCTGGGGGTCTGCATGAAACCCACCAGGTCCAGGACCTGCTTGTCGGGTGCAATGGATGCCAGGACCTCACCGAACTGGCGGTCGTTGTTGCCGAGGATGATGACGTCGGAGTCGTCCAGCACTTCGTTCAGGTCCTTGCGCAGCAGGGCCGACACGTGGGGGATCTTCGACTCGATGTAGTCCTTGTTGGCGCCGAACACGCGGGCGTACTCGACGTTGCGGTCGAAGATCTTCAACTCGTAGCCCTTGCCGATGAGCATCTCGGCGAGCTCCACCAGCGGGCTCTCCCGCAGGTCGTCGCTGCCGGCCTTGAACGACAGGCCGAGCAGGCCGATCTTGCGTTTCTCGTAGCCGGTGACGAGGTCAAAGGCGCGTTCCACCTGGACCTTGTTGCTGCGCATGACCGAGGCGAGCATCGGGTGCTCGACGTCCAGGGTGCCGGCACGGTAGGTCAGGGCGCGCACGTCCTTGGGCAGGCAGGAGCCGCCGAAGGCGAAGCCCGGACGCAGGTAGTAACGGGACAGGTTGAGCTTGTGGTCCTGGCAGACCACGTCCATCACCTCGCGCCCATCGACGCCACAGGCCTTGGCGATGTTGCCGATCTCGTTGGCGAAACTCACCTTCACCGCGTGCCACACGTTGCACGTGTACTTGATCATCTCCGCCACTTCCACGGGCTTGCGGATGATCGGCGCGTCCAGTTCGCGGTAAAGCTCCTCAAGGAGGTCGCCGGATTCACGGTCCAGTTCGCCGATGACGGTCATGGCGGGGTAGTCGTAGTCCTGGATCGCCGTGCTCTCGCGGAGGAACTCGGGGTTGGTGGCGACGCCGAAGTCGACACCGGCGCGTTTGCCGGAGCAGTCTTCGATGAGGGGGATCACCACGTTCTTCACGGTGCCCGGCAGCACGGTGCTGCGCACGACCACGGTGTGGCGCGTGGATTTGCCGCGCAACGCCTCGCCGATCCGCCGGCACACGGCTTCCAGGTAGATCAGGTCCAGGTCGCCGTTGCGTTTGCTCGGGGTTCCTACGCAGATGAACGACATGTCGGTGGCCATGATGGCTTCCCGCACATCGGTGGTCCCGCGCAGCAAACCCGCATCGACCCCCTTGCGCAACAGTTCTTCGAGACCCGGTTCGACGATGGGGGACTTTCCCGTGTTGATCAGGTCGATCTTCTGCTGGGAAACATCAACTCCAACAACTTCATGCCCCCGGGAAGATAAACAGGCCGAACAAACTGCGCCTACATACCCGAGACCAAAAATACTGATATGCATATATCCCTCTACACAATAAAAGAATCGCCACCCCTCCATGGAGGACTGCTGTCATTTATGGTTTTTGTCTGACACATCTGGAGGACGCTGGGCGGGCTAATTTAAGCACCTTCTTCCAGACTAAGAGGAATTAATTGCGATGTTCAACACTTGGCTAAAAAAAATTTATTTTTCTTAAAAATCAATAAGTTAAAAATCGCATTTTACATGACGTCAAAAATTCAGCGCCAACTAGTCTGTTTTTTGGCGTCAATAAAATATCGATTTTATAGAGCGATTCGCTATGGATTTCTGGATTCTTGAGCGGAAATATTGCGGATGTCCGGGGTGTTTAAAAGTGTGCAGGTGTGGGTGTCTTAATTAATTGAAAGTGTGCGTTATTACGCTGTTCCAATTAATTGGAATATGGGTTGGCAGGACGTTTAATTGCGCTTGGAAGTGGCGGCCGAATATATGGAAGTAGCAGTGGGTGGCGACTGATGAAGTGCTGGATGGGGCATGTCATGTCGCGAGGTGTGCGCCCTGCCTAATTTCCATGTCGCCTGCAGCGTTTCATCAGGGACAGTCAATCACTCGCGAGCTTCACCATGCCCCGACAGCATCCCCTGTCGAGCCTGCCCCTGCCCGGGGGGCGGCGCCTCGACGTCGACGAATCCCATGACCGCCTGCACCTGCTGCTGGATGGCCAGCCCCTGCTGGTGATGACCGCCCAGCCCGGCGTGCTGCCGCTGCTCAAACCCCTCGAGCCTGCGCTGCCCGATGCCGAGGCGTTGTGGTGGGCGAGCTACCTGTGGCTCGCCCGTGAGCTTGAGTGCCAGGCGCTGCGCTGGCAGTTGAGCGCCGCCCCGGCAGAGGCGCTGGGTGAAGGCTGGCTGGTGCCGGCGCAGGAGCCTGGCGTGTTCGTGTGCGAGCGTGGGGTGTTCTGGCAGCGGCCGATGCCCTGGGTGCAGATGCAGCCGGTCTACCCGGAGCGGCTGGTGATGAGCGAAGGGCGGCGCCACCCACGGCGTCCGCCCAAGCCGAGCGGCGAGGTGTATCGACGTTTCGATGCGCGGCTGGGGGCCGAGTTCTCCCTGCGCACGCTGGACATCGAGGCTGACCTGGAGCGCTTCAACCGTTGGCAGAACTCACCCCGCGTGCTGGCTTTCTGGCAGGAGGGCGGCAGCCTCGACCATCACCGCGCCTACCTGCAGCGCCAGGCCGGCGACCCCCATACCCTGACCCTGCTGGGCTGCTTCGCCGACGAGCCGTTCGCCTACTTCGAAGCCTACTGGGCCAAGGAGGACCGCATTGCGCCGTTCTACGCGGTGGACGACTACGACCGCGGCATCCACATGCTGGTGGGGGAGGAGCACCATCGCGGGCCGCACAAGGTGGCCGCCTGGCTGGCGGGGCTGACCCACTACCTGTTTCTCGACGATCCGCGTACCCGCCGCGTGGTGGCCGAGCCCCGCGCCGACAACGCGCGGATGATCGCCCACATGCAGGGCCTGGGCTTCTACCGCGAGAAGGAATTCGACTTCCCCCACAAGCGTGCCGCGCTCATGGCCATCGGCCGCGAGCGCTTCTTCGACCGCTGCACGCTGGCCTGAACCGCACCCGGGCTACAGGGTGGCGGATCCGTAGCCCGGACTTCAGTCCGGGAATCCTCCCGATGCAGATCCCGGGCGTGAGCCCGGCGGCGACGTGGGGATTGGCAGGGAAGGGGCCTGGCAGCCTGGGGCGCCATGCCGAACCCGGGCTGAAGCCCGGGCTACAGGGGTGAGGAGCATCCGTAGCCCGGACTTCAGTCCGGGAATCCCTCCGATTCAGATCCCGGGCATAAGCCCGGGCGACGGGGCGCGGGTTGGTGGGAAGGAGCGGGGCAGGGAAGCCCCGCGTCAGGCGGGAGGGTCAGGCGATGCGTTCGGGCTGGTCGGCGTCGTTCTGTGCACGGGTCACCTTGCGGCAGTGCACCAGGGCGTCGCGGATCATGAAGTTGACCAGGGTCGGCGAGACGCCCAGCTCCTTGGCGATGTCCTTCTGCGGCACGCCGTGCAGGCGGTACATCTCGAAGGCATAGCGGGTGCGGGCCGGCAGCTCGCCGAGGGCGTCGGCGATGTGTTCCAGGGTGGCGTAGTTGATGTGCGAGGTCTCGGGGGAGGCGCCTTGCATCACCACCACGTTGAGGCCTTCTTCCTCGGTGCCGGCATAGCGCTGTTCCAGGGCCTGCTTGCGGTAGTGGTCGATGGCCAGGTTGCGCACGATCTGGAACAGGTAGCTGAGCTGGGCCTTGATCGAACTGGTGATCCTCGGCGCCGACTGGAGGCGGAAGAAGGCGTCCTGCACCACGTCTTCGGCCCGGGTCCGGCAGCCGGTCACCCGCATCGCGATCTTCACCAGGATGGAGCGATTGTCGATGAAGACCTGCAGAAGTGGGGAATCAAGCCGGCTTGTTGAGAGTTGATCCGTCATGGAAATCACCTTGCGCATGGGTAGGCATAGGGCCCGGTTACCTGTGGGCTCCCGTTCAGCGGGGTAACAAATTATGACCAATGATAATCATTGTCAAATGCGATAGATAAGCAATTCATGTCGAGGGGAAGCAGATCACGCCGAGGTTTCCGGCGTGTTGCGGGGCCATGACGGAACAGGGACGGCGGTTGTGAAAAAGAATGTGCGTGGGGCGCGTGATGAGCAGGAAGGTCTGTAGGACCGGCCTACAGGAATCCAGTCTTCGCCGTGGTGCCTGGTGACGCCTCGACCGGGGCCGGAGGGTTCACCCCGTACCGCTAATTATTCCCGTTCGCCATCCGTACTCCTCAGTGCAAGCACGGGCAGGTCGCCCGGCCCAACTCGCATGAGGAGACAGACATGGTGTTCGATCGTGATGACGTGGTGTTCCAGGTGGTCATCAACCACGAGGAGCAGTACTCGATCTGGCCGGACTACAAGGCCATCCCCGCCGGCTGGCGCGCCGCCGGCAAGAGCGGGCTGAAGCAGGAGTGCCTGGCGTACATCGAGGAGCACTGGACCGACATGCGCCCGCTGAGCCTGCGCAAGCAGATGGAACAGGCCGAAGGGGTGGCCTGAGGTGAGCGCGCCGATCAGCCTGCGCCTGTTCTGCCTGCCGTATTCCGGCGCCAGCGCCATGGCCTACAACCGCTGGCGGCGCATCCTGCCCGCCTGGCTGGTGGTGCAGCCGCTGGAATTGCCGGGGCGCGGCATGCGCATGGACGAGCCGTTGCACACCCGCATCGACACGCTGGTGGCGCAGCTCGCCTGCGAAGTCGCGCCCCAGGTGCAGCAGCCCTACGCGCTGTTCGGCCACAGCCTGGGCGGGCTGCTCGCCTTCGAGCTGGCCCACGCCCTGCGTGAGAAGGGGCTGCCCGAGCCCCTGGCGCTGTTCCCCTCGGCCACCGCCGGCCCGGCCCGGCGCAACGTCGATGACTACCGCGACGCCAAGAGCGACGCCGAGCTGATCGCCAGGCTGCGCAGCCTCCAGGGCACCCCCGAGGAGGCCCTGGCCAACGAGGAGCTGCTGCGCCTGACGCTGCCCATCCTGCGGGCCGACTTCCTCGTCGCCGGCAGCTACGCCTACCGCCGGCGCGAGCCGCTGCAGGCGCCCATCCATGTGCTCGGCGGCAAGGCCGACGAGCTGCGCGTGGATGAGCTGCTGGACTGGCAGGACGAGACCGCCACCGGCTTCTCCCTCGATATGTTCGAGGGGCACCACTTCTTCCTCCAGCAACAGGAGGCCGCCGTGCTGCGCACCCTCAAGCGCTACGCCGAGCAGCACCTGCTGCGCCTGCGCGCCCGCACGTCGCGCCAGGTTCCGCTGGCGGCCGGCTGAGCCGCCCGGCGCGGCCGTCGTGTCGGGCGCGCCCCTTCGCTTCAACGAACCCCGAATTCAAGCCGCATCAGGCAGGACGACAACATGATGGACGCCTTCGAACTCCCCAGCACCCTGGTCCAGGCCCTGCAGCGCCGCGCTGCCGAACAGCCGGAACGCCTCGCCCTGCGCTTTCTCGAAGGCGAGGGCGACGGCGTGGTCATCAGCTACCGGGAGCTGGACCGGCGCGCCCGCGTGATCGCCGCCGCCCTGCAGGCGGAGGCGGCGTTCGGCGACCGCGCGGTGCTGCTGTTCGACAGCGGCCCCGATTACGTCGCCGCGTTCTTCGGCTGCCTCTACGCCGGCGTCATCGCCGTGCCGGCCTACCCGCCGGAGTCCGCACGCCGCCATCACCAACTGCGCCTGCTGTCGATCATCGACGACGCCGAGCCGGCCCTGGTGCTCACCAGCGCCGCCCTGCGCGAGCCCCTGCAGCAGATGAACCAGGACCTGGGCACTGCCGGCCCGGCGCTGCTCTGCGTCGAGGACCTGCAGGACGAGCTGGCCGACGCCTGGTGCGAGCCGGTGCTGGCCGCCGAAGACATCGCCTTCCTGCAATACACCTCCGGCTCCACCTCGCTGCCCAAGGGCGTGCAGGTGAGCCACGGCAACCTGGTGGCCAACGAGCTGCTGATCCGTCGCGGCTTCGGCATCGGCGCGGACGATGTGATCGTCAGCTGGCTGCCGCTCTACCACGACATGGGCCTGATCGGCGGCCTGCTGCAACCCATCTTCAGCGGCGTGCCCTGCGTGCTCATGTCGCCGCGCTACTTCCTCGAACGCCCGGTGCGCTGGCTGGAGGCCATCGCCCAGTACGGCGGCACCGTCAGCGGCGGCCCGGACTTCGCCTACCGCCTGTGCTGCGAGCGGGTCAGCGCCGGGGCCCTGGCGCGGCTGGACCTCAGCGGCTGGCGCGTGGCCTTCTCCGGCTCCGAGCCGATCCGCCAGGACAGCCTCGAACGCTTTGCCGGCCAGTTCGCCGCCTGCGGCTTCGACGCCGCCAGCTTCCTCGCCTGCTACGGCCTGGCCGAGGCGACTCTGTTCGTCACCGGCGGCGTGCGCGGCCAGGGCATTCCCGCCCTTGGCGTGGACGGCGCCGCGCTGGCGCAGAACCGCATCGAGCCGGGCGCCGACAGCCTGCTGATGAGCTGCGGCTTCGGCCAGCCCGAGCACGCGGTGATGATCGTCGAGCCGGCCACCGGCGCCGTGCTCGGCGAGAACCAGGTGGGCGAGATCTGGGCCTGCGGCCCGAGCATCGCCCACGGCTACTGGCGCAACCCGGAAGCCACCGCCAAGGCCTTCGTCGACCGCGACGGCACCAGTTGGCTGCGCACCGGCGACCTGGGCTTTTTGCGCTACGGCGAGCTGTTCGTCAGCGGCCGCCTCAAGGACATGCTCATCGTCCGTGGCCACAACCTCTACCCGCAGGACATCGAGCGCACCGTCGAGACCGAGGTGGAGCTGGTGCGCAAGGGCCGCGTCGCCGCCTTCGCCGTGAAACAGGATGGCGAGGAGGGCATCGGCATCGCCGTGGAGATCGGCCGCAGCGTGCAGAAGGCCCATGCGCCGGAAACCCTGATCCGCATGATCCGCCAGGCCGTGGCCGACGCCTGCCAGGAGGCGCCGCGCGTGGTGGTGTTGCTCAACCCCGGCGCGCTGCCCAAAACCTCCAGCGGCAAGCTGCAACGCTCCGCCTGCCGCAGCGGCCTGGAAGACGGCAGCCTCGACGCCTACGCCTGCTTCCCCGATGCCGCCGCCAGCGCCACGCCGGTTGCCAGCAGCGAGGCGGCCGGTGACCTGCAGCAGCGCATCGCCGCCCTCTGGTCCGAGCAGTTGCAGGTGCCGGTCGTGAACGCCGACGACAGCTTCTTCCTGCTGGGCGGCAACTCCATCGGCGCCGCCCAGGTGATGGCGCGCCTGCGTGACGAACTGGGCCTGGAGCTGGAACTGCGCCAGCTCTTCGAAGCCCGCTCCCTGGCTGAATTCACCGCAGCCGTGCAGGCCCAACAGGCCGCCGGTGCGCCGCGCCAGGGCGCCATCCCGCGCCTGCCGCGCAACCAGGACCTGCCGCAATCCCCCGCGCAGAACCGCCTCTGGTTCCTCTGGCAACTGGACCCGCAAAGCGCCGCCTACAACATCCCCGGCGGCCTGCGCCTGCGTGGCGAGCTGGACGAAGGCGCCGTGCTGCGCAGCTTCCAGCAACTGGTGCAACGCCATGAAGCGCTGCGCACGCGCTTCCTCGAACAGGACGGCGTCGCCCTGCAACGCATCCTGCCGTCCCAGGAACTGACCCTCTCGCGCCTCGACCTCAGCCACCTCGACGGCGCCGAACGCGACGCCCGCGCCGCCCAGTTGCGCGAAGAGGAAGCCCAGGTGCCCTTCGACCTGGAGCACGGCCCGCTGCTGCGCCTGACCCTGGTGCGCCTGGACGACGAACAGCACCAGCTGTGGCTGACCCTGCACCACATAGTCGCCGATGGCTGGTCGCTGAACCTGCTGCTGGACGAGTTCTCCCGCCTCTACGGCGCCGCCTGCGGTGGCCCGGCGGCGGACCTGGCGCCCTTGCCCCTGGGCTACGCCGACTTCGCCGTCTGGCAGCGCCAGTGGCTGGCCGAAGGCGAGGCCGAGCGCCAGCTGGCCTGGTGGCGCGAGCAACTGGGCGACGAGGCCCCGGCCCTGCAACTGCCCACCGACCGCCCGCGCACCGCCCAGCGCAGCCACGCCGCCGCGCGCCACAGCCTGCGCCTGGATGACGACCTGGCCAAGGCCCTGCGCGCGCTGGCCCAGGCCGAGCACTCGACCCTGTTCATGGTGCTGCTGGCGGCTTTCCAGGGCCTGCTGTTCCGCCTCAGCGGGCAGGCGGACATCCGCGTCGGCGTGCCCGGCGCCAACCGCCAGCGCCTGGAAACCCAGGGCCTGGTCGGCTTCTTCATCAACACCCTGGTGCTGCGTGGCCAACTCGACGGCCGTCGCACCTTCAGCGCACTGCTGGCCCAGGCCCGCGAAGCCACCCTTGGCGCCCAGGCCAACCAGGACCTGCCCTTCGACCGCCTGGTGGACGCCCTCGGCGGCGAGCCGTTCCAGGTCATGTTCAACCACCAGCAGCGCGACCTCTCGGCGCTGCGCCGCCTGCCGGGCCTGCTCGCCGACGAGCTGCCCTGGCACAGCCGCGAAGCCAAGTTCGACCTGCAACTGCACAGCGAGGAAGGCGCCCGTGGCCGCCTGACCCTGGCCTTCGACTACGCCACCGAACTGTTCGACGCCGGCAGCGTGCGCCGCCTGGCCGAGCGCTTCGTCAGCCTGCTGCGCCAGGTGGTTGAGCAACCGTCGCGGGCCCTGGGCGATATCCAGTTGCTGGACGAGGCCGAGCGCAGCCAACTGGCCGGCTGGGCCCGTGCCCCGCAGCCCGTTGCCCATCGCTGGCTGCCCGAGCTGCTGGAGCTGCAGGCTGCCGCCGACCCGCAGCGCATCGTCCTCACGTGGGCCGGAGGGCAACTGGACAGCGCCACGCTGCACCGCCGCGCCAACCGCCTGGCCCACCGTCTGCAAGCCCTGGGCGTCGGCCCCGACGTGCCGGTGGCCATCGCCGCCGAGCGCTCGCCGGAACTGCTGGTCGGCCTGCTGGCCATCATCAAGGCCGGCGGCGCCTATGTGCC